>NZ_LVIA01000028.1:0-56265 GCF_001596805.1 Halomonas sp. KX33721
AAGGCGCTGGAAGCGGCAGGCCACTCCGAGCAGGCCGCTCTGGCCGAGTCGCTGGCCACTAGCCAGCGCCCGCTGGTGGCGATGTTCCTGGAGAGCGACCAGCCGCCGCAAACCGCCCCTGAGGTGTACCTGAAGCTGCACCTGCTGTCGCATCGCTTAGTGAAGCCTCACGGCCTGGACCTGACCGGCATGTTCGGCCTGCTGCGTAACATCGCCTGGACCAACGAAGGCGCAATCGATATCGAAGAGCTGCCCACGCGCCGCCTGAAGGCGCGCCTCGCTGGCCGTACGCTGTCCGTCGACTGCGTGGACAAATTCCCCAAAATGACCGATTACGTGGTGCCCACCGGCATCCGCATCGGCGACACCGCTCGTGTGCGCTTGGGCGCTTACCTGGGTGAAGGCACCACGGTCATGCATGAAGGGTTTGTTAACTTCAACGCAGGCACCGAAGGCCCCGGCATGATCGAAGGGCGCATTTCCGCAGGCGTTATGGTCGGCAAAGGCTCTGACCTGGGCGGCGGCTGCTCCACCATGGGCACCCTCTCCGGTGGTGGCAACATCATCATCAAGGTGGGTGAAGGCTGCCTGATCGGCGCCAACGCCGGTATCGGCATTCCGCTGGGCGACCGCTGCACCGTGGAAGCCGGCCTCTACATCACCGCTGGCTCCAAGGTGACGCTGCTGGATGACCAGGGCCAGGAAGTGAACACCGTGGCTGCCCGTGAGCTGGCAGGCCAAGACGACCTGCTGCTGCGCCGCAACTCACAAAATGGCCGCATCGAGTGCCTGACCAATAAAAGCGCCATTGCGCTGAACGAGGCGCTGCATGCCCATAACTGAGCCTGCCTCACTGTCGCCTACGCTGAAGCTGGCCTTTGAGCTGCTTCGCCGGGCGTCGGTGACCCCCGACGATGAAGGCTGCCAGGACCTGATGATCGAGCGCTTAACGGCGCTCGGTTTCCATATCGAGCAGCTACCGTTTGGCGATGTGAAGAATTTCTGGGCGGTTCGTGGTCACCACGGCCCGGTGCTGGCGTTTGCGGGGCACACCGACGTGGTGCCCAGCGGGCCACACACTAACTGGGAATTTCCGCCTTTCGAGCCCTGCATCGACGACCAAGGCATGCTCTGCGGGCGCGGCGCGGCTGATATGAAGGGCAGCCTTGCCGCCATGCTCACCGCGGTGGAACGCTTTGTAGCGCGCTACCCTGACCATGATGGCCGCATTGCGTTTTTGATTACCTCCGATGAGGAAGGCCCGGCCATCGACGGCACCCGTGCGGTGGTAGAACATCTTCGCGAGCGCAATGACCGCCTGGATTACTGCATCGTTGGCGAGCCCTCCTCTACTGCTCGCCTAGGCGATGTGATCAAAAACGGTCGTCGTGGCTCTTTGGGCGGTGTGCTGCATATTAAGGGCATTCAAGGCCATGTGGCCTACCCTCACTTAGCGCGCAACCCGATCCACCAAGCGATGCCCGCCCTGGATGCGCTCGTCAACGAGCACTGGGATGCTGGCAACGACTTCTTCCCTGCAACCAGCTTTCAGATATCTAATCTGCGTGCCGGTACAGGGGCCACCAATGTGATTCCTGGCGAGGTAGAGGTGGTGTTCAACTTCCGCTACTCCACGGAAGTCACCCATGACGAGCTGCGCTCACGCACCGAGGCAATTCTGGATCAGCACGGTCTTGAGTATCACATCGACTGGACGCTGAATGGCGAACCGTTCCTGACGTCCGAAGGTGAGCTAGTGGAGGCGGCGATTCGTGGCGTGGAAGCCGTGACTGGCGAACGCCCAGCGCTTTCTACCAGCGGCGGCACCTCGGATGGCCGTTTTATTGCCACTCTGGGCACGCAGGTGGTAGAGCTTGGCCCGCTGAACGACACCATTCACAAGGTGAACGAGCGCGTGCGCGCTAGCGATTTGGATGCGCTGAGCCGCATCTACGAAGCAACCCTTCAAGCGCTACTGACCACCAACGAGGTAAGCGTATGATGGAGCGGTTTCCGGATATCGAAGTGTATCTGGCGCGGGTTACGCTGGATGACATTAACGCCTGGCTGGCTGACGTGCTGAGTGCACCGCCCCTTAGCCCAGCAGGAAAAGGCAAGTGGAAAACCCGTGGCCAGTATCAGGGCGATAGCGTACCGGTGCTGCTGGTGGATAACGCCGCGGATGGTTTTGCCAGCCTCTGGTTCGATAGCGGACACACCCCGTGGCACACCGACCAGGAGTGCGCCCAGCACGCCGCTGAAGCGCTGCAGGTGGAAGTCCGCTGTTCGCTGGGGGGCTGGCACCCTGGCGACGACCCAGACCGCTTTTGGCAGGTGCTGCCCGGCGGCCAGGAAAAAGCCATCGAATGGCCGGACTCAGGCCGTTAAATGCAAAAACCCCCGTAAGCGCGGGGGTTTTCTCTTTCAGCACTAATTTATCACTACAGCGCCTGGGCGCTTACTCAATAATGCTGACGTCATCGGCCTGCAGGCCGCGATCATTTTTAATCACGTGATAGCGAACAATCTGGCCTTCGGCCAGCATACGCGGGCCACGGCCACGAATGGCACGGAAGTGAACAAACACATCCTCTCCGTTATCGCGAGTAATAAAGCCGTAGCCTTTGTTGGTGTTAAACCACTTTACTTCCCCCTCTTCACGGCCATCGTTGGGGTCGATGATATCTTCCTCTTCATCATCTTCCACCGTAGGAGCAGGTGCTTGGGGTTGGCGCGGCGCAGGCTTAGCCCGAGCCACATCTGCCTTCACAACCATTGGTGGCGCCAGGGCAGCCGCCGCTAACGTGCCGAGAAACAACATAATAAAGCAGCCAAAGGCTACCGCGGCATATACGCTAAAAGCAGCTTCGGCTAACCACTGCTCAGCCAGAGGTGCATTGGTTAAATGAACAATCCCTGCCAGAAGAAGCGGCGTGGGGGCGGCGAGTAAGACACTGATAAAGAAACAGCGAAAAACAACTTTTGGGTTCATAGATGATAAAAGCTCTCTTGTTGTATGGGTAACAGACGAAGGACAATACTCGAACTACCAGGCCCATTCCTAACAGTACCGAGCATACTACACAAGGTGACGATGTTATCATGACAAACGAATTATCGCCTGCTGAGCTCGCTCAACGTCTTGAATCGTTGGAGAGTCGGCTGGCCTATCAGGAGCACTGGCTGGACACTCTGGATCAAGCGGTCGCCCAGCAGGAGCGCCGCTTGGAAAAACTGGAGCAGCTAAGCGCCTTGATGCGCGAACGGCTACGCGAGCAGCATCAGGCGCTCCAGGCGGGCGACTCCCAAGGCAGTTTTCGTCCAGAAGACGATATCCCACCCCACTATTAAGCCACGACTCGCGGCTTCTTGCCCGCCCAAAAGCAGTGGGATTACCTCACCATGCTGGCCGGGGCAACGCTTTCTAGCCCAAATGCATCAGCAACGGCACGATAGGTCACCTTGCCGTTGTGAACGTTAAGGCCGGGCAGGAAGTGCGCATCATCGGCTAATGGCCGTGCTTAGTCGCGGAACACGCGCACGCCTAGCGCCTTCAAGTACGACGTCTCCGGTATGGCCGGGTGTACCGGGTGATCAGGTCCTTGGTGGCCCTGGAAGATCACTTGACCCTGGCGGTCTTGGTGGCGCACTGCACCGCGCACCACATCGACCAAACGATCAGACGCAAGGTGCATGGAGCAAGATGCCGACAGCAGCAGGCCATCGCGGCCCAGCAGGCGTATCGCCTCACGGTTCAGGCGCGAGTAGGCGCGCTCGCCGTTGGGGATATCCTTACGCTTTTTGATAAACGCAGGCGGATCGAGAATCACCACATCGAACTGCTCGCCATCTGCCTTTAGCGCCGCCAGGGCTTCAAAAGCATCGCCTTCACCAATCGCCACCTGCTCTTGAACGCCATTCAGCTCGGCGTTGCGCGCCACTTGCTCCAGCGCCGCGCCGGATGCATCCACGCAGAGCACTTCTGATGCACCGCTGGCCGCCGCCTGAACGCCCCAGCCACCCACGTAGCTGAATACGTCTAGCACGCGCTTACCGGCCACTTGGCTGTTGAGCCAAGCACGGTTCACACGGTGATCATAGAACCAGCCGGTTTTCTGGCCGTTTAGCACCGGCACGGCAAAGGTGACGCCATTTTCGACCAGCAGCACTTCGTCAGGCAGCGTACCTTTGACGACTTCCACGTGGGCTTCCAGGCCCTCCTGGCGGCGGCCACCGGTGTCGTTACGGAAGACGATAGCACTCGGCTTAACCACTTTCTCCAGGGCGTCAACGATATCTTCCGCCAGTGCCTGCATACCGGCGGTGTTGAGCTGCACCACCAGCACATCGCCGAAACGATCAATCACCAGGCCAGGCAGCAGGTCGCCCTCGCCATGAATCAGGCGATAAAACGGCTGATCAAACAGGCGCTGGCGCAGCGCTAGGGCCTGATTAAAGCGATGCACGAACAGCGAGCGGTCCAGGCGCATTTCAGGGTCGCGAGACATGATGCGGCCGCAGATCAGCGAGTGCGGGTTCACGTAGGCAACGCCCAGGGTTTTACCGTTGGACGCCTCTACCAGCGCAGGCTCGCCCGCCGCAAAGTTTTTCAGCGGCGTCTCTTTGATATCGACTTCGTTGGAGTAGATCCACAGATGGCCAGCTTTTAAGCGGCGATCGGCGTTTTTATTCAAGCGCAGGCGTTGGGTCACAACAATCTCCAAAAGAGCAAGCTGACAGTGCACTTAGGCACTGTAAGCATAAAAACAGTTAACCGCCCAAGGCGACGATTAACGCTGGCAACCGGGGCAAAACACACTGGCACGTTGATCCAGGGTAATGCGCTTCAGCTCGCTGCCACAGCGTAGGCAAGGCTGCCCGTGGCGTCCGTAAACATTCAGCCGCTGGGCGAAGTAACCAGGCTCGCCTTGGCCGCTGACAAAATCGCGCAGCGTAGTGCCACCTTGGGTAATGGCCGCCGCCAACACCTCTTTGACGGCCGCCGCTAGCGCGTCGTAGCGCGCTTGGGAAATTCGCCCCGCCGCACGGCGCGGGTCGATGCCTGCCATAAACAGCGCTTCGGCGGCATAAATATTGCCCGCACCCACCACCACACGGTTGTCCATCAAAAAGGGCTTTACTGCCACCCGCTTATTACGCGACAGGCGGTAGAGCCACTGGCCGTTGAAGGCATCGCTAAGCGGCTCAGGGCCAAGGTGGGCAAGGCGGGTATCGCGGCTGCCGTCGCCCTGCTGCCAGTCGACAAACCCAAACCGACGCGGGTCATGGTAGCGCAGCACGTAGCCGCTGGCGGTCACCACATCCACATGGTCGTGCTTTTTCGGCAAATCCCCCGGGCGGGCAATACGCAGGCTGCCCGACATGCCTAAGTGCCACAGCAGCGTGGCACTGCCATCAGCGGTGGCTAGCGGAATCTGCAGGTATTTAGCTCGTCGGGCCAACTCGCCCACTCGTGCGCCGATTAAGCGTTCGGCCAAGTCGTCCGGCACTGGTACCCGCAGGCGCGGCTGGCGCACCCGCACTTCGGTAATTTCTTGCCCCTCTATATAGGGGGCGATGCCACGTCGCGTGGTTTCAACTTCAGGCAGTTCGGGCATGATGAAAGCCTATGATGACAGCACAGTGACAGCGATTAACGGCCAAGGCGCTAACGACAGACATGCAAAAACCCGGCTTTAGGCCGGGTTTTTCAACAGGCGCTCGCCTGCGGTGAAAGCCGATCATCGTAATCGCGATTACTTGATCTTGGCTTCCTTGTAGATAACGTGCTTACGGACCACCGGGTCGTATTTCTTGAATTCGAACTTATCCGGGGTGTTCCGCTTGTTCTTATCAGTGGTGTAGAAGTGGCCTGTACCGGCACTAGACACCAGCTTGATCTTATCGCGCATGGTTTAACTCTCCCAAAAGTGCTTAGCAAAAAGCTGGCTTAGATAGCGTCGCCGCGTTTGCGGATATCGGCCAGAACCGTCTCGATACCTTTCTTGTCGATGATGCGCATGCCTTTAGAGGAAACGCGCAGCTTGACGAAGCGGTTTTCAGACTCAACCCAAAAACGATGGGTGTGCAGGTTCGGCAAGAAACGACGACGTGTCTTACGCTGGGAGTGAGAAACGTTATTACCAGTTACCGGACGCTTGCCGGTAACCTGACATACTTTGGACATGAGAGCCTCCAACCGCTTGGCGAGTTGTTCAAAACTGTCGGGCAAACCGGAGCAGGGAGGGAGTCGACGCAGTTAACCGCCTAGCTGTACCCAAATCCGTTATTCAACCCAAGTTCAAAGGTGGCACTTTATACCAGAGCACCTAGCTACCAGCAAGCGAAACCGCCCAAAAAGCCCAAAAAAGCGCTTTTTTGGACAATTTACTTAGAAAAAGGGCAAAGACCGAAGGGTCGAGCACACGTCTTCTGCTGCTGATGCTGCTGAAAATTACCGCTATAGCCAGCCACGCTCGGCAAATGACACCACTTCTCCGTCCCCCACCACAAAATGATCGAGTACCCGCACGTCAAAGAGTGCAAGAGCATCTTTTAAGCGTTCAGTGATACGTCGATCAGCATCGCTGGGCTCAGCCACACCCGATGGGTGATTGTGGGCCAGGATGACAGCACCAGCGTGTAACTCAAGCGCACGCTTGGCAACTTCGCGGGGGTAAACGGATGCGCTGTCTAGGGTACCGCGAAACAGGGATTCATAGCGAATAATTCGATGCTGTGTATCCAAAAAAAAGTACGGCGAACTCTTCATGCCCCAAGTGACGCAGCTGTGAGCTCAAATAGTGGCGCACCAACGCAGGCGACGTTAGGGCATTGCCACGAGCCAGTTGGCTGGCCAAATGCCGTCGAGAGAGCTCTAGGGTGGCCTGCAACTGGGCAAATTTAGCACTTCCCAGACCACGGGCGGAGCAGAACTGGGTTTGGTCCGCCTCAAGCAACTGCCTTAACCCCCCAAAGTTCGCCAGCAAATCCCGCGCCAAGTCTACCGCCGAGCGCCCCTGCACGCCTACTCGCAGAAAAATCGCTAACAGCTCGGCATCCGAAAGCGCCTGCGCGCCCATATTCAACAGCTTTTCCCGTGGCCGCTCACCTTCGGGCCAATGATTAATCCCCATCCACGCCTCCCTAATGGTTCTTTTAACGCACTGCCATGACCACCAGCCTCACTATACCTCGCATTATGGCGAATCTGCCGAGCATGCCAAAATAATCAGCCAAATGGTATGGTAAGCCCCTTGTTGATCGTCACACTGGACTGCCCACCATGGCCCCACTTTCGCACTCCCCCTTATCGTCGCTAGCGGGTAAGCGCCTGCTGCTGGGCGTTAGCGCTGGCATCGCGGCCTACAAAAGCGCCCTTATCGTGCGGCAGCTAAAACAGGCTGGCTGCGAGGTTCGTGTAGTGATGACCGAGGGAGCCCAGGCGTTTATAACGCCACTCACGCTTCAGGCACTTTCGGGCGAGCCGGTGCGTACCTCGCTACTCGACCCTGAAGCGGAAGCTGGCATGGGGCATATCGAGCTGGCCCGCTGGGCGGATGCCATCGTCATCGCCCCGGCCACCGCCGACTTGATCGCGCGGCTGGTCCATGGCATGGCGGATGACTTACTGACCACTCTATGCCTTGCTTCTGAAGCACCGCGTCTCATCGCCCCTGCGATGAATCAGGCCATGTGGCGCCACCCAGCCACTCAGCGCAATGTGAAACAGCTGGCCACCGATGGCTGGCAGTTGATTGGCCCGGCGGCGGGCGATCAGGCCTGCGGCGACGTCGGCCCAGGGCGCATGAGCGAGCCTGATGAAATTCTGGAGGCCGTGAGCCGCCATTTTGCACCGCCCATTACCCCTTCGGCCAGCGCCCCCCATGTCGTGATTACCGCTGGCCCCACGCGGGAGGCACTAGACCCTGTCCGCTACCTGTCGAATCACAGCTCGGGGAAGATGGGCTATGCCCTGGCGGCCGAGGCGGCCGCGCAAGGCGCACGAGTAACGCTAATCAGCGGCCCGGTGAATTTGCCTACTCCCCAAGGAGTCGAGCGGCTCAACGTCGAAACCGCCGTACAAATGCATACAGCAGCGCTTGAGCTAGCGCCCCAGGCGGCGCTGTTTATCGGCTGCGCAGCGGTGGCCGACTACCGCGCCGCCAACGCGGCCGAGCACAAGCTGAAAAAAACCGACGACCAGGACACCCTAACGCTCACGCTGGTGAAAAATCCCGACATCATTGCCGATGTGGCGGCGCTACCGGACGGCCAGCGCCCCTTTGTCGTGGGCTTTGCCGCCGAGACCCAAGACATCGAGCGTTACGCCCAGGATAAGCTCGCCCGCAAAGGGCTCGATATGATCGTCGCCAACGATGTTTCCCAACAGGGGCTGGGATTTGGCAGCGACGACAACGCGGCGCTCCTGCTATGGCGAACATCCGACGGTAGTGACCGACTCGTTGCACCGCCACAGCCTAAAACGCAGCTGGCCGCGCTGATCGTTCGGCACGCCCTCACCCACCTCTCTTTGACCTCTTCTGGAGCCTAACCATGAGCAGTTCCCGCCCTCGCCTGCAGTGCAATGTGTTGGATGAGCGCCTGCACGACTATCTCCCCACCTATGCCACGACAGGCTCTGCGGGCATGGACTTACGCGCCCTGCTGGATGAGCCGCTCACCCTTGCCCCCGGCGAATGTCAGCTCGTCCGCACCGGCCTTGCCATCTATATTGAAGATCCGGGTTTAGCGGGAATGATTCTGCCGCGCTCTGGCCTAGGCCATAAACACGGCATCGTGCTGGGTAACCTAGTTGGGCTCATCGACTCCGACTACCAGGGCGAGCTAATGATCTCGGTATGGAATCGCGGCCAGGACAGCTTCACGATTGCGCCCTTCGAGCGGCTCGCCCAGTACGTTCTGGTCCCCGTGGTGCAAGCTGAACTCGATATCGTCGATAGCTTTACCGACTCTACTCGCGGCAGCGGCGGTTTCGGCAGCACCGGCCGTCAGTAACCCCGTTCGCCAGCCCACTCCCTTTCAGCGTTTTTCTAGGATCGATGATGACCGTACCCGCTTCGATATTTCGCGCTTACGATATTCGCGGCATCGTGGATGACACGTTAAGCGAAGCCACTACCGAGCTGATTGGCCGTGCCGTCGGCTCTGAAGCTGCCGCTCGTGGCGAGCAGACGGTGATTGTGGCGCGAGATGGCCGCACCTCTGGGCCGCGCCTGCAAACGGCGCTCATTCGCGGCCTGCAGGCCGCCGGGCGGGACGTTATCGATATCGGCATGGTGCCCACGCCGGTGCTCTACTTCGCCACCCACACGCTGCCAGAGAGCCGCTCAGGGGTGATGCTCACCGGCAGCCACAACCCGCCGGACTACAACGGCTTTAAAATCGTCCTGGCGGGGGAAACATTATCGGGCGACGCGATTACTGCGCTCTTTGAGCGCATTCAAGCGGGCAATTTCACCCAGGGCCAAGGCAGCGTGAGCAGCCAAGATCTGCGCGCCAGCTACCTGGAGCGCATCTTGAGCGATGTAAAGGTGGAACGCCCGCTCAGCGCCGTGGTGGATTGCGGCAACGGTGTGGCCGGAGAGCTTGGCCCGCAGCTTATTCAGCGGCTTGGGGTCACCACCACACCGCTGTTTGACGAGATCGATGGCCGCTTCCCCAACCATCACCCCGACCCCGGCAAGCCGGAAAACCTGCAGGATCTGATCCACCACGTCCAACAGAGCGGTGCCGACATCGGCCTTGCCTTCGACGGCGACGGTGACCGCCTGGGCGTCGTGACGCCCCGTGGGCGTATGATTTACCCTGACCACCTGTTGATGCACTTTGCCACCGATATGCTGTCGCGCAACCCTGGTGCCAAGGTGGTCTTCGATATCAAGTGCACCGGCAACTTGGCCAAGGTGGTTAGCGAGGCTGGGGGTGAACCCGAGATGTGGCGCACCGGCCACTCACTGATCAAAGCGCGTATGAAAGAGACCGACGCGCTGCTGGGCGGCGAAATGAGCGGACATATCTTCTTTAAAGAGCGCTGGTACGGCTTTGATGACGGCCTCTACTCAGCCGCACGGCTGCTGGAGATTCTTGCCCAATTCCCCGGCGACGCGGACACTTTCTTTGACCAATTCCCCCAAGATGTCAGTACGCCAGAAATTAACGTCAGCGTTGCCGATGAAGAAAAATTTGCCATTATCGAGACACTTGCCAGAGAGGGCGACTTCGGCGAAGGTATCAAAACCACGCTGGATGGCATTCGCGTTGATTACACCGACGGCTGGGGATTATGTCGCGCCTCTAATACGACGCCCGCCCTGGTACTGCGTTTCGAGGGAAAAGATAGCGCAGCGCTCGCTCGAATCCGCGAGCGCTTTGAAAAAGCGCTACATGGCGTCGCGCCTACACTGACCATACCGGCCACCACAACGACATGATCGCGCCCTTAGAACGCGCGACGTGTTAAAAAAATGCTGTCATCCAGGCGCGTAAGCGCCTAGCAACGCAACAGACATTAAAAAGAGCAAAGGGACAACGTCATGAGTTCAGCTAGCCGCGACCCCCAGGTCGTTGTGGAGGTGCTGTCAGAAGCGCTTCCCTATATTCAGCAATTTTCCGGTAAAACTGTCGTCGTGAAATATGGCGGCAATGCCATGACCGAAGACACGCTGATCGACTCATTTGCTCGCAACATCGTGCTGATGAAGGAAGTTGGCATTAATCCGGTGGTGGTTCACGGCGGCGGCCCGCAAATTGGCAGCCTGCTGGAGAAGCTCAATATCGAATCCCGCTTCGTGAATGGCATGCGAGTCACTGACTCGCAAACCATGGATGTCGTGGAGATGGTACTGGGCGGCTTGGTGAACAAGAGCATCGTCAACCTGATCAATCAAAGCGGCGGCAAGGCGATTGGCCTGACTGGCAAAGATGGCGCCCAGATTCGCGCCCGGCAGCTGAAGGTGGAGCACCAGAGCCCGGAGATGACCGCGCCGGAAATCATCGATATCGGCCATGTCGGCGAAGTGGAGTCGATCTCCACTGACCTGATCGAGATGCTGGCCGCCCGGGACTTTATTCCGGTCATCGCTCCCATCGGCGTGGATGACAAAGGTAACAGCTACAACATCAATGCCGATCTGGTAGCAGGCAAGCTGGCCGAAGCGCTGAACGCCGAGAAGCTGATGCTGCTGACCAACGTGGCGGGCTTGATGAACAGCGAAGGCAAGGTACTAACAGGGCTCACCACCGCCCAGGTAGACGGCCTGATTGCCGACGGCACCATCTACGGCGGGATGCTACCCAAAATCCGCTGCGCGCTGGATGCCGTGAAAGGCGGTGTGAACAGCGCCCATATTATTGATGGCCGCGTTCCTCATGCGGTGCTACTGGAAATCTTTACCAACGCCGGGGTAGGCACCCTGATCACTGACGCAGGTTAATCGCGACGGAGGGCAAGAGTCATGAGTGACGATCGCAAACCTCGCCGCCGCGAGCAAATTCTGCAGGCGTTAGCCATCATGCTGGAAGAGGACAGTGGCAAGCGGATCACCACGGCCGCACTGGCGCGCCAAGTGGGCGTTTCCGAAGCGGCGCTGTATCGCCACTTCCCCAGCAAGGCGCGCATGTTCGAGGGACTGATCGACTTCATCGAAGAGAGCATTTTCGCACGCATTACCCGCATTCTGGATGACATCCCCGACGCCACGACCCGCTGCGGGACAATTCTCTCGCTCCTGCTCGGATTTGCCGAGAAGAACCCTGGGCTTGCCAGGGTGCTAGGGGGCGATGTGCTCACCGGTGAAACCGCACGGCTGCGCCAGCGGGTACACCAGCTCTTCGAGCGCCTGGAAACCCAGCTCAAGCAGGTGCTGCGGGAAGCCGAGCTGCGCGAAGGGCTACGCACCAACATTTCCGCCTCGGCCGCAGCCAACCTACTGATCGCCCAAGCCGAGGGGCGTATTTCTCAATATGTACGTAGCGACTTCAAGCGGCTGCCTACCGAGTATTGGGAGGATCAGTGGACGCTACTCTCGGGCCAGCTATTTAGAAACGCTTCCCAACCCGCATAATGAGGCGCGTGCTCTCAGCACATGCACAAAGCAAATGAAAACGCCCCGCCGTAACGATACCGGCGGGGCGTTTTCCTGCGTGAGGCGTGAGTGTTACGCAGCGATGGCCGCGTCGCCCATTTTTTGGCGCAGCTTCTTCATGGCGTTCTTCTCAAGCTGGCGGATACGCTCGGCACTAACGCCGTATACATCGGCCAAGTCGTGCAGCGTGGCTTTATCATCGGTGAGCCAACGACGCTGCAGAATGTCCCGGGAGCGCTCATCCAGCTCTTTCAGCGCCAGCTGCAAGCGGCGAGTGGAGTCCTCTTCAAAGTCGCTATCCTCTAGCTGGGCCGCCGGATCGGCGGAGGCATCGTCAAGGAAGTAGGCAGGCGCTTGGTAAGCACTCTCCTCATCGTCGCTGGGCGAGGCATCATAACCTGCATCAAACGCCGAGAGGCGGCCTTCCATATCGCGCACGACTTCGGGCTTCACATCAAGGTCTTTAGCGATGGCATCGACTTCATCGTTGTTCAGCCATGCCAAACGCTTTTTCGCGCTACGCAGGTTGAAGAACAGCTTGCGCTGAGCTTTGGTGGTAGCGATTTTAACGATGCGCCAGTTACGCAGCACAAACTCGTGAATCTCTGCCTTGATCCAATGCACGGCAAACGATACCAGGCGCACGCCCTGGTTAGGGTCGAAACGCTTGACCGCCTTCATCAGGCCAACATTACCTTCCTGAATCAGATCTGCCTGCGGCAGACCGTAACCGGAGTAGCTGCGAGCAATATGCACCACGAAACGAAGGTGCGATAGCACCAGTCGACGTGCCGCCTCAAGATCGCCCTCATCGTAAAGGCGGAACGCCAGCTCGCGCTCCTCTTCGACGCTCAGCACCGCGATGCCATTCACCGCTTGAATGTAGCCACCCAGGTCATTGCCTGGTGAAAACTGTCCCACCGGTAGAAGACTAGTGCTCATATGCAGATGGCCTCCCTTAAAACCTATCGTGGTTGACGTGCTGGCGTCGCGTGAATGTGCGCAGCCAAACGTCTTGCGTTAACCTTAAGACCTTAGGCGAACCCAGAGGTTCAAACGATCGACGCACAGTTGGCATCGATCACGCCACGGGGGTAGAAATTCCCGTGACTGCCCGCATGGACAATATCGCGAAGTCTATGTACTGCCTATAACGTGAAGATGACAACGCGACAGACGCATGCTCAGCGCGGGCGTATGCTGGAAAGATGGCGCGTGACGGCAAGCCAAGCGCCCAGCCAGCCAAGTAGTATACTGCAGGATAGCAGAATTGTAGAGCCTGTCACATCTAGCTGCGGCAAGGTGAAGCTGGCACCGTAGCTGGCCGCCAGCGCCGCTACCGGCAGTGAGAGCCAGTGATTACCCAAGGCCAACAGACCCAGCGCCAAAAGCCCGCCGCCAGCGCCATACCAGGCTCCACTGTACAAGAACGGGCGACGCACGAAGGCGTGAGTGGCACCAATCAGCATGACCACTTCGATTTCACGGCGTCGACTCTCCACCGCCAAGCGAATGGTATTACCAACGACTAGCAGTACACCGAAACCAAACAGCACCCCCAGCGCCAGCGCCACGCGGCGCCCCAACGCCGCCAGATGGCGCAGCCGCTCGACCCAGGCCAAATCGACGCGTACTTCATCGATGCCAGTTACCCCCTCGAGCCGCTCGGCTAGTTCAGCCATCGCAGCGGGCTCTACATCTTGAGGGGAAATGACGATACTCGTGGGGAGCGGATTATCGTCAAGCCCTGCCAGGGTATCGTCGATGCCCAACGACTGCTGGAAATCCGCCATGCCCTGCTCTGGGCTGATCATACGCGTCTGCGCCACGCCGCCGTCAGCACTCACCGCCTCTTCGATCCGAGCCGCCTGCGCTGCATCAATCCCCATATCGAGATAAACGGTGAGCGACGCGCTTTCATCCAGCTCGGCATCCAGCAGCTTGGCGCTGTCCAACGTCAGCCATAGAGCAGCGGGAAGTACCAAGGCAATGGCAATGGCCAGCATGGTCAGCAGGTTTCCCAACGGGTAGCGCACCAGTCGAAAAAGGCTATCCAGCGCCATGGCCCGGTGGTGACGCCCCCAGGCACGCAGGCGACTGCTAAAACGTGTTTGCTGAGCGCGCGCCCCACTGCGAGGGGCTGTTTCCGAGGCAGGTGCGGCGGGCTTGGGTGTTTGGCGCTTACCCCGAGGGGCGGCGCCGCTTTGGCGAGCATTGGCTGAGCGCTTCATGCAGCCCCCTCATCGGCGACTAAACGACCGTCCTGCAGACGCAGAATCCGATGACGCAAGCGCGCAATCAGCGCCAAATCGTGGCTAGCGATCATGACCGTAGTGCCGATGCGGTTGAAGTCCTCGAACAGCCCCATGATGTCGGCGGAGAGCTGGGGGTCTAGGTTACCGGTGGGCTCATCGGCAAGCAGCAGCGCGGGCTTATTAACCACGGCGCGGGCAATGCCCACCCGCTGCTGCTCACCGCCGGAAAGCTCGATGGGCAGGGCTTTTTCACGGTGCAACAGGCCGACTTTATCCAGTGCTGCCCGCACCCGCCTCGCCGCCTCTCGGGGCTCTACACCCTGAATTTCTAGCGGCAGCGAAACGTTATGGAACACGCTGCGATCAAATAGCAGCTGGTGGTCCTGAAATACCACGCCAATCTGGCGACGATAAAACGGCACCTGGCTGGCGTGGAGCTGAGCAATGTCATGCCCGGCTACCACTACTCGCCCACGGCTGGGCTTTTCTAGGCGCATAATCAGCCGCAGTAGCGAGCTTTTTCCCGCCCCGGAGTGGCCAGTCAGAAACACCATTTCGCCTCTCGCCACGCGAAAGTTCAGATGCGCCAGCGCGTCAAAGCGCCCTCCATAGCGCTTCCCCACATGCTCAAAAGCAATCATGCGCGACCATCATCCCCTTGACGGTCAAACAGCGCGTTGACGAAGTCGTTAGCGTTGAAGGGGCGCAAGTCGTCCAGGCCCTCACCCACCCCGATAAAGCGAATCGGCGTTTCTAGCTGTTTCGCCAGGGCAAAGATAATCCCGCCTTTGGCGGTGCCATCCAGCTTGGTTAAAGTAATGCCGCTAATCGGCACCGCCTCATTAAAAGTAGTGGCCTGGGAAATTGCGTTCTGCCCCGTGCCTGCATCCAGCACGAGCATGACCTCATGGGGCGCCGTGTCATCGAGCTTCTGCATCACACGGTGCACCTTTTTCAGCTCTTCCATCAGGTGGCTCTTGTTGTGCAGCCGCCCGGCGGTATCGGCGATCAGCACATCTACGCCGCGAGACTTGGCGGCCGCCACTGCGTCGTAAATCACCGAGGCGCTGTCAGCCCCGGTGTGCTGAGCAATCACCGGTACACTGTTGCGTTCGCCCCACACTTTAAGCTGTTCCACCGCCGCCGCACGGAAGGTATCCCCGGCTGCCAGCATGACGCTCTTGCCTTCGCGCTGGAAACGCTGGGTGAGCTTGCCGATGGTGGTGGTTTTACCCACGCCGTTGACCCCCACCACCAGAATAACGAAGGGGCCGTCGCTCTCTTTCTCGAAGCTGAGCGGCGCAGACACGGGTGCCAGCAGCGCGGCCAGCTCCTCCTGTAGGCCGCGATAGAGCGCTTCGGGATTATTCAGCTCTTTGCGGGAAACCCGTGCCTCAAGGCGCTCGATGATTTCGCTCGTCGCTTCGATGCCCACATCGGCCATGAGCAGCTGAGTTTCCAGATCCTCCAGCAGCTCGTCATCGATATGCTTTTTGCCAAGGAACAGGTCGGCCAAGCCGTCAGTAAGATTGGCGCGGGTTTTTCCCAGGCCAGATTTGATGCGCGCAAACCAACCTTTCTTCTCGCCTTTTTCGGATACCGGCTTCTCTTGAAGCGCAGGCTTCGCGGCTGGCTCTGGCTCTGGCTCTGGCTCTGGCTCTGGCTCTGGCTCTGGCTCTGGCTCTGGCACAGTGTCCATGATTGGCGCGGGGGTGACTTCCTCGTCAACGCCCGTTGGCTGAACGTCCTCTTTGCTCACCGGCTCAGGCGACTGCTCCTGAGCGAGCACCTCAGTGGGTTCGTTTTCGCGCTCCGGCGCGGGCTTGGGCGGCTCTTCTGCCAGCGATTCGGAAGGTGCTGATACATCAGCAGCAGGCTCCTTATCAGGCGCGCCTTCGGGCTCGTCTAGCAGCGCTGGCTGCTCTTGGGCGTCTTGAGGCTCCTGCTGGGAGTCGTGCTTTTTCTTACGTTTGAAAAAACCGAACATAGGTGTCATCCGACTAAATAGGTGAACATTGCGATTATCCTACCACCGCAGACCAAGACTTTGGATAAGTAGCCCGCTACAATCCGCGTTATGAAACGACAACGCTCCTCTCGCTCATCATCTCGCATGTCGACTCCCCGTCGCGGAACTGCCAAACCGCCGGGTAAACTGCGCATTATCGGCGGCGATTTTCGCCGCCGCATGCTGCCTGTGCTCGACCATCCGGGCCTGCGCCCTACGCCGGATCGCGTACGTGAAACGCTGTTTAACTGGCTGGGCCAAGCGCTGCATGGCAAGCAGGTGCTGGACCTATTTGCCGGTACCGGCGCGCTTGGCATCGAGTCGCTCTCTCGGGGGGCTGCGCAGGTCACCTTTGTCGAGCGCGATACACACGTTGCCGCGCTGATTCGCGACAATCTTGCCACCCTCGGTGCAACGCAGGGGCAGGTAGTGACTGCTGATGCCCAGGCGTTTCTTGAAAAGCCTAGCCAACCTGCTGATCTGGTGTTTCTCGACCCGCCGTTCCACCAAGGGTTAGCCGCGTCTTGCTGTGCCGCGCTGGAAGCGGGCGGATGGCTGGCAAGCGATGCGATGATCTACCTGGAAACCGAACAGAGCCTAACGCCAGCGGTACCGGCTAATTGGAATTTACACCGTGAAACTCAGGCAGGTGAGAGTATTGCCAGACTCTATCAACGCGTGCCCTCGTAAAGCGCTTGCCGCCAACTGACAGCAGCGTTACGCTCGCTCAATTGAGTCACACATTGATAGCCCATTTTATTTCATGACGATAGGCAGCCGCCTGTCGTCCGTTACTGGAGGTAGGCATGAGCCTTGAGCTTTTTAATCAGTTAGAACAGAAAATCACCGACACTGTTGAGGCGTTGGAGATGATGAAGCTGGAAAACGAAGAGCTGCGTAACGAAAACGCTCAGTTAAAACAAGAGCGTGAAGAGTGGGAAAGCCGCTTACAAGGTGTGCTTAGCAAATTCGATGGCATGAGTGATAGCAACGCCTCCTAAGCCAACGGCAGCGACATTAACAGCGCATCCTCCCGCCCGGTCGTGCCTTTCACGGCCGGGTAGTACTCCTTCCGACGACCATCTTCGCCAAACCCCGCCTGCTGATACAGCGCAATCGCCCGCTGATTTCCAGCACGCACTTCCAACAGCAGCCGCTCAGCTTGCCACTGCTTCGCCACCGCGACCACTTTGTTAAGCAGCCGCTGGCCTATGCCTTGCCCTTGGCAATCGGGTAGTACACCAATCGCCTGTAGCTCAGCGTCAAACGGCAACTTCGCCACCAACGCATAACCCATTAGCACGTCGTCCTGCCAATAGCCCACTACCCAGGCCTGCTCATCAGCCAGCGCTTCATCTAACTGCTGGGGGCTTGCCCCGCTGTGCGCGGCGGCTTCTAAGGTATGTAGCGGCACTCGATGCGCAGCGTTTAACCGGCAGATCACTCGGCACTCCACTGCTGCCCTAAGGCCACCAAACGCGGCCATAGCGCGCGTTTAGCACTGGCCTGCTGAGTGAGCACGGCCAGCGACGGGCCTTGCCACACAGGAAGTGCGAGCGTTTGGCTCTGCCCGTCGGTAAGCGCCATGACTCGAGCAAGGTCAGTAGCCGTCTCCTCTGCGCCCCACCAGAGCACTTGCTCTAACTGCCAGCCTTGTCGGCTCGCGGCCCCAGCAACAAACGCTGCCACACCCTCCTGAGCTTCCTCAAGCGGCTCTTCCGGCGCAAAGGCTGTGGCCATGGGCGGCCATTTGAAGTGGGTCACTGTTGGCAGTTCGCCGCGTAACACACCAGCCGCCCGCAGCATATTGGCAAGCAACTGCTGTTCAACCGGAGACATTTCCCCTTCACATACGCTAAGCCAGCGTCCTCCCACACAAGCACAGGAGAGACTAAAGCTCAGCGGCTTGGCGGGTTGCGCAGGCGGCACTCTGGGTTCTGGTACCGGGCTCGCCTCCGGGGTGGGTGCCGCGGCAGGCGAATGACCTAAGAGCGCCTTGACCGCCGAGGGCGATGCCACTGGGGAAGTGTTGCCTTGCTCGGCAGCGGCAGGCTGGCTACGTGTTCGCGGTGCTGGTGCATCATCCAGCAGCGCATGCAACCGCTCCCGTGGTGGTGTTTTGGTCGGTGTTTCTTCCCACTCGCAGGCTTCCGTCGGGCGGGCGTTGGGCAGCTGGTAGCGGCATGCCCAAGCGGTAATACCCATAGCATCCAGGTAGTGCCGACGAACAACCTCCGGGGTCACTGGCCGCCGCCACGGCAGTTGGGGGAGTTCGGGCGCTCGCTGCCCCGTGCCTGCCACTCTTTGGGTGTGTAGAGGTGCAGCGCCAGGGCGTGCACCGGGCCAGAGAGCTCATCCGCCAACAGGGCATAAATTTGTTGGTGGCGCTTGACCGGCATCATGCCATCGAAGCTATCGCTTACCAGCGTCACTTTAAAGTGAGTTTCAGAGTTGGCCGGCACGTTATGCATATGGCTTTCGTTTTCGACCTGCAGCACGTCAGGGGTTAAGGCCGCCAACTTCTGCTCAATTTGTGTCTGTATCGCCATGGGACTCTCCTTCAGTCAGCAACTGGCTTATTGTACGCCCTTACTTTCCAACAGACGATGCCCGCCGCTCATCCAGCGCCCGCTGGGCGAGCGATACCCGCGACAGGCTCGCCAGCAGTGCCAGCACGGTAGTGCCCGCACCTAGCCAGAGCGTGACCTGAATTGGCGAGCCCAGTGCCAGCGCCGCTCCTACCAGTGCGACACCAAACGACTGCCCCACCGTGCGTGTGGTGCTCATCACCCCTGAAACGTTGGCACTGCGCTCCGGCGGTAGGCTGCCCATCATTTCGCGGTTATTCGGCGGCTGGAAAAGTCCAAACCCAATACCACACAGCGCCGTGCGCCACAGGCTGCCCGCCACGCCGGTGCTCTCATCCACCAGCGCCAGCGCGACTAGGCCAATAATCAGTAGCATCAGCCCGGTACTAGATAGCAGGCTGGGATTAACTCGATCCGCCAACCGCCCCGCCAACGGCCCCACTAGCATGATCGCCAGGGGCCACGGCGTGAATAGCCAAGCGGTTTCTAGTGGCGAAAAGCCCATCTGCTCCTGGTAGAAAAACGATAGCGCCACAAAAGTGAGTCCCTGGCCGATAAAAGCCAGGCCAGATGCCGAGACCGCCAGCGTAAAGCGCTTCTCGGCAAACACACTCAGCGGCAGCAGCGGGTAAGGCGCGCGGCGCTGGCGATGAATAAACAGCGCGCAGGCCCCTACCGCTAACAGTGCCCAGCCGCCGCTTTGCCAGAGTGGTGCAGCGTGACCAACGGCGTCCATAGCGACAAAGAAGCTCGCCAGCATCAACATCGAGTAGAGTGCCCCCAGCGTATCAAAACTACCCTGGCGAGGCGTATCCCGCGGCAACGCCCGGCTGGCTAGCCAGAGCGAGCACACCCCGAGGGGCACGTTGAGCGCAAACAACCACGGCCAATCCACAAACGAGAGAATAACCCCGCTGAGCGTGGGGCCTGCGGCATAACCACCCGCTACCACTAGAGCACTTAGACCGAGCGCGCTGCCTAACAAGCGGGATGGAAAAATAGCCCGATAGAGGGACGGCCCAATAGAAAGGGTCGCAGCTGCCCCAAGGCCTTGGAAGGCGCGAAACACTAGCAATGTTTCTAAATTACGCGACAGTGCCGCCCCTAGTGCTGCTACCACAAACGTCCCAAGGCCAAACAAGTAGAGCCGCCTGCGAGTAATGAGCTCGCTGATGCCCGCAAATACCAGTAAGAACGCAGCACACACGACCTGGAACAGGTTAGTAATCCATACTGCCCTGGAGGCCGGCACATTCAGATCGGCAGCAATGGTGGGCAGGGCCAGGTTGATCATGGTGGTATCGACCACCGCCATCAACGTACCGGTGACCAGCGCCAGCACGGCGAGCAGGCGCTCAGGCCCCGGCAGCCCATCATCGCCAGGGCGAGTTTCAAGCAGTCGCATGGTAATGAATTCCTAAACAGACCCCTTACAAACGGCGAAACCGGCCGAAGCCGGTTTCACTGTGCGCTTACGCTAAAATAGTAGCACGCTAATCTTGTTCGTTGTCGAGCAGCAGCGCGTCGTCAACATCCGAGATTTCCAGGGCGGTTTCGTCGTCCAGGTCAATGGCTAAGTAGCTGTGCTCAACGCGCAGGAAGTCCTGAAACAGCGACCAATCTAATTTTTCTGGCCACTGGCGCTCATCCTCTTCCCAGGCGCGTAGCTCGGTCTCCAGGATTTCTACGTGACGCTCGCGGACAAACGTCTCTAACGCCTCAGGGGTATCCATCTCGGGGATCAGGTATACCGTACTTTCACGTTCGACGTCGTCCAGGGTCAGGTCGTCGTCTCCCATGGTGGGTTCGAGCGCATTGATCCAGTCCACGAAGGTCTGGGTCGGCCTGACGCTCAGGGCAGAGCGATTTAGCAGTTTCATGGGATTCTCCTCGCCGTCGAAACGTTGACCATTATGGGCGCTAAATCGCGCCCTTACCAACTTTTCGTCCGCTACCGCCTGATTGAGCGTTAATCCACCTCGGGGCGCATGGCCGGGAATAGCAGCACATCCCGAATGGAGGGGCTGTCGGTGAACAGCATCACCAAGCGGTCAATGCCAATGCCCTCGCCCGCCGTGGGCGGCAGGCCGTACTCCAGCGCGCGCACGTAGTCGGCGTCATAGTACATGGCTTCCAGATCACCGGCGTCTTTCTCGGCGGCCTGTTCACGGAAACGCTCTGCCTGGTCTTCGGCGTCGTTCAGCTCCGAGAAGCCATTGGCGATCTCGCGTCCACCGACGAAGAACTCAAAGCGGTCGGTCACGAAGGGGTTGGCATCGTTACGACGCGCCAGCGGGCTAACTTCTGCCGGGTATTCAGTGATGAACGTGGGCTGGTCCAGTTTGTGTTCCGCCACTTCTTCAAAGATCTCGGTTTGAACTTTACCCAGGCCCCAGCTCTCTTTGACCTTGATGCCCAGTTTTTCCGCCGCAGCGCGGGCAGCATCTAGGGTATCTAGGTCGGCATCGGTGATGCCGTCGCCGTGATCCAGAATCGCTTGGCGCAGGGTGAGACGCTTGAAGGGCTGACCAAAATCGTAGCTGGCCCCCTGGTAAGTAATCGTGGTGGTGCCCAGCACTTCCTGAGCCGCCGTGCGCAGCATGGCTTCGGTCATGTCCAGCAGGTCGCGGTAATCCGCGTAGGCCCAGTAGAACTCCATCATGGTGAACTCAGGGTTGTGCCGAGTGGACAGCCCTTCGTTACGGAAATTGCGGTTGATCTCGAACACTTTCTCGAAACCACCCACCACCAGACGCTTCAGGTAAAGCTCCGGGGCAATACGCAGGTACATATCGATATCCAGCGCATTGTGGTGAGTAATAAACGGGCGCGCCGCCGCGCCGCCGGGGATCGGCTGCAGCATCGGCGTTTCCACTTCCATGAAGCCACGGGCTTCGAAGAAACGGCGCATGGAGCTGATCACCGCCGCGCGGGTCTCGAACACCTTACGCGACTGCGGGTTCATGATCAGATCGACGTAGCGCTGGCGGTAGCGCGCTTCTTGATCGGTCAGGCCGTGGAACTTATCCGGCAGCGGGCGCAAGCTCTTGGTCAGCAGCTGCGCCTCGACCATCATCACGTACAAGTCGCCTTTACCCGACTTATGCACCGGGCCACGGGCGGCGACGATATCGCCGATATCCCAGCCTTTGATGTCTTCCAGCACGTCTTCCGGCAGCCCCTTTTTATCCACGTAGAGCTGGATCTGGCCCGCCACGTCCTGAATCACGATGAAAGGACCGCGTTTGCGCATCACGCGACCGGCCACCGACGCCTGATGATCCAGCGCTTCCAGCTCGGCTTTGTCTTTCTCGCCCAGCAGGTTGTGCAGCTCAACGGTGAGGCTGTCGCGGCGGAAATCGTTCGGGAAAGCGCTCTTGCCCTGCTCGGCCGCTCGCTCACGGCGGGCCGCCAGCTTGGCACGGCGCTCGGCGATCAGGTGATTTTCGTTATCGAGAGAAGACGCGTCTTGGTTAGCCATCGGGCACCCTATTTCTGTTCAAACGCTAAAAAGATTACAAACCCTGCTTCAGGCTGGCGACGATAAACTGATCTAAATCCCCGTCGAGCACCTTGTCGCAGTTGCTGGACTGAACGCCGGTACGCAGGTCTTTAATGCGCTGATCATCCAGTACGTAAGAGCGAATTTGGCTGCCCCAACCGATATCGGCTTTGGAGTCTTCCGCTTCCTGCTTGGCCGCATTGCGCTTTTGCATCTCAAACTCCCACAGCTTCGCCTTCAACTGCTTCATGGCGAAATCGCGGTTGGCGTGCTGGCTGCGCTGATTCTGGCATGCCACCACAATTCCGGTGGGTTCGTGGGTAATCCGTACCGCGGAGTCGGTGGTGTTGACGTGCTGACCACCCGCACCGCTGGAACGATAGGTATCGACACGCAGATCCGATGGATTGATCTCGACCTCGAAGCTGTCGTCGATTTCTGGCGACACAAAGACGGAGGCAAACGAGGTGTGGCGACGGCCGCCAGAGTCAAACGGGCTCTTGCGCACCAGACGATGGACGCCGGTTTCGGTACGCAGCCAGCCAAAGGCATGGTCACCCTGAATATGCAGCGACGCCGACTTGATGCCCGCGACTTCCCCGGCAGAGATTTCGATGATCTCGGTCTTGAAGCCGTGGCTTTCGGCCCAACGCAGGTACATGCGCAGCAGAATGTTGGCCCAATCCTGAGCTTCGGTGCCCCCGGAGCCCGATTGAATATCCAGGTAGGCGTTGTTCTCGTCCATTTCTCCCGAGAACATGCGGCGAAACTCGAGCTTCTCCAGAGCGTCCTGTAAGCCGTCGAGCTCTTTGCGTACTTCCTCGACGGTGCCCTCGTCCTCTTCCATCTCGGCGAGTTCCAACAGGTCGCGGCTATCCGCTAGCCCCTGATCCAGCTCATCGATGGTCGCCACAATGGCTTCCAGGGAGGCACGCTCTTTGCCCAGCTTTTGAGCGTAGTCTGGATCGTTCCAGACGTTGGGGTCTTCGAGTTCGCGGGATACTTCTTCTAGCCGATCTTTACGCTCGGCATAGTCAAAGATACCCCCTAAGAACGTCTGTCCGCTCAGACAGGTCCTTGATCTGGTTATGAATCGGGTTGGTTTCCAGCATGGATCGCCCTAGCCTTGGTCAGTAAATAGCGGGGTCTCATGCGCGCTAAAACGCGGCTTAAAAGAGACAGGCGCCGCTGAGGTGACTCACCGCTTGGCGTTTAACACCTTCGCGAGCCAGCCCAGCGGCGGAATTCTGGCACGCATTGTAGCGAAACCCAGCGCATACCGCACCCACCCAGCCCTTCGTTGCTCACGTAAAAAACCCGGCCGAAGCCGGGTCAGTAGGTCGAAAACCGATCAGTAAGCGCGAGCAGCCGATCAGAACCGATAGGTCAGCTGAGCACCAAAGCCATGAGCTTGGTTTTTGTAGTCGGCAGAGTAAGTGGCACCGCCGACGGGCACACCACCGGTTTGAGCACTGGCAAGCAAGTCTTGACGATCTTGCTCAACAAAGGTGCTGCGCTCGGTGAGATAGGAGTAGGCGAAGTCCAGCGTCAGATCGGGGGTCGGGCTCCAGCCAGCACCGACAGAGAAGATACGACGCTCATCAGAGGGAATACGTACGCTGCGGTCTTGGTCGTTGGTAGGCGTGAAATCTAACGTTACGCCAGCGCGCAGCGCTAACGTCGGCGTTAACTGATACTCACCACCAGAGGCAAAGGCCCAGGCATTTGAGTAGTTTTGCTGCTCGTTGGTAATTTCGTTACCTTGGCTACCAATGATTGAGATCTCTTCAAACTGGCTCCAACGCACCCATGATGCGCCGAACATCAGCTTCAGGCGGTCGGTCATTTGTTGAGTTAGCGAGAAGTTAACCGTTTCAGGCGTGGTCAAATCCAAGCTAGCGGTATCGGCACGCACTACATTGCCGAGCGGATCTGTGGCCTGGAAGGTGCCTTCCAATTCGTAATCAACCGCTGAACGATAGGTTAGACCAAGGGTCGTTTCTGGCACCGGCTGATAAATGACGCCTAGGTTATACCCCCAACCGTCGTCGTCACCTTCGACCCGTGAGTCCACATCACCCGCCGCGTTAAATGCTGCGCTGGACGGCAGTTGACGACGCAGCTCACCTTCCACTTGATTGTAAGTAATACCAATACCCGCCGACCACTGCTCATTAAAGCGGTAAGACACTGTTGGCTGCGCACTCACCACACGTAACTCGGTGTAATCACCAAAATAACGGCCCTGGAACGTATCCTCGTACTCGGTTTTAGAACCGAACGGTGCGTAAACGCCAAACCCAAACGCCAGTTGTTCATTGACTGGGTGAGCATAGAACGCAAAGGGCACCAGCGTACCCGGCACCATATCGCCATCGTTCGTTCCAGGAATCGCACCGATAGGCACCTGAGTACCGACGGGGGCACCGCCTTGAGCAACACCGGCATCTAATGTGCGGTTCGCCGAGACATTACTAATATCCGTATCGACGCTTAGGAAAGTACCACCCGCTGTAATCTGGGCGCGGTCGAGGAACGACATACCCGCCGGGTTACCGAACACGATGGTGGCGTCGTTGACGTTTGAGCTACGTCCCGCATGGCCGTACCCCTGCCCACTGACGCTCTGCTCGTTGATTTGATATCCGCCTGCGTTGGCTTGGCTAGCAAAAGCAACTGCTGCTACCGCGGCCACTAGGGTTAGTTTTTTGAAGTTATTATGCATTGTGGGCCTCTCTCCCGATGATCCGGCGGACTGTGCCATCCACCCGCGTTGTTCCTACACCTCAGTTTTCGCCCAATGTAGGGTTTGGTTCAAGGGCAAACGAGCGTTTTATTTTGTTTTTTACTTATACATTAGTCGCACGACCGTTTTAAATCAGTGTTTTAGTCATTTTGACTGATGCTGACGCGCACGCTTGACCTATGGGTTACCCATAGGTTTTACACTATTTTAAATAACATTAGATGGCGGCCTGGGAGAAAAACAGTGCTGAACGACTTAAAAGTGAGCGAACTTGCCAAACGTGGCAACGTGACTGCTGAGACCGTTCGCCACTACACGCGCGAAGGACTGCTCTCGCCCACACGCCACCCTGATAATGGCTATCAACTTTTTTCAGCCACCGACCTTGAGCGGCTGCACTTTATTCAGCGGGCGCGAAAGCTGGGCTTTAGCGTGGCGGAAATCCGCGACATTCTGGCCCATGCCGACCAAGGCGACTCCCCCTGCCCGCTAGTGCGCGATCTGCTTGCCCACCGGCTGCCGCAAATACGCGCGCGGATTGCCGAGCTAGAGGCACTTGCCGAGCGTATGGAGCAGGCACTGGAGAGCTGGCGCGACATGCCCGACGGCACCCCCGACGGCCATAGCCTGTGCCGCTTAATCGAAAGTTTTCCTGAGGAGGCCCCATGCAGCACGACACCGAGCAAACCGTGATGCTGATACGCACCGTGCCGGGTATGAACTGCCAGGGCTGCGTTAAGCGCATGCGTGAGGCGATTCAAGCCCAGGACCCGGCCGCCCAAGTGGAAGGGTTTCCTGCAGAAAAGCGTCTGGAAGTGACCAGCTCCCTTGACGATCAAGCGCTGGATAGTGCGCTCAACGAAGCGGGCTACCCACCCAGCGACGACGCGAGTGACGCACCACACCCCGACGCACCTGAACCCGCTGAATCGCAGAGCGCTCCCGTGGATGCGCCCCAACTGCGCCTGCTGATTAGCGGTATGACCTGTGCGGGCTGCGTGAAAAGCGTTGAGAAGGCGCTGGCCAACACGCCTGGAGTGAACAGCGCCTCGGTGAATTTCGGCACGCACACTGCCCAAGTTACAGGCAGTGCAACGCCTGATGCGCTAATGGCCTCCGTTGCTGAGGCAGGCTATCGCGCCGAACCGATTGTGGATATACGTGAAGCCGAGCGCACTCGCGAGGCGCAAGAGGCCGTTACCTACCGCCAGCGCCTCAAGGGCAGCGTGCTGTCGCTCTCCCTCGCCATTCCACTGATGCTGAGCATGTTCGTCTATCACCCACACCCCATGGGCGCCGGCCGCTTGTATTGGCTGGTGATTGGCCTGCTGACGCTGGCTATTTTGGCCTTTCCTGGGCGGCACTTTTTCACCAACGCCTGGAAACAACTCAAGCACCACCAAGCCAACATGGACACCCTGGTGGCCATGGGTACCGGCACCGCCTGGCTCTACTCCATGATGGTGGTGCTCTTTGCCCCCTGGTTGCCTGAGGTGGCTCACGGCATCTATTTTGAAGCCTCTGCCATGGTGATCGGCCTGATTTTGTTGGGCAATGCACTGGAGCTCAAAGCCCGCGGTCGCACCAGCAGCGCCCTTAAACGGCTGCTCGACCTGCAGGAGAAAACCGCCCGGGTGATACGCGACGGCGTTGAACAAGAAATCGCGGTGGACGATGTAGCGCTGGATGACCATATTCGCGTGCGCCCCGGTGAGCGGCTGCCGGTGGATGGCGTAGTGCTCGACGGCCAGAGCTATATCGATGAATCCATGCTTACCGGCGAACCGGTGCCCGTGCATAAAACAGCGGACGATGACGTAAGCGCGGGCACGGTGAACGGTAACGGTAGCTTGGTGTACCGCGCCACGCGCATCGGCCGCGATACCCGTTTGGGGCGCATTACCGAGCAGGTGGCCAGCGCACAAAACTCCCGCCCGCCGATTGGTGAGCTGGCCGATAAAATATCAGGCGTATTTGTACCCACCGTGATGATTATTGCGGTGCTAACGGCCCTTGCCTGGTACAACCTCGGACCCGCTCCGGTGGCTATTCATATGCTGGTTACTGCTACTACCGTGCTAATTATCGCCTGCCCCTGCGCGCTGGGCTTGGCCACCCCGATCTCTACCATGATTGGCGTGGGCAAAGCCGCCGAGCATGGCGTGCTGGTGCGTAGCGGCGAAGCGCTGCAAACCGCGAGCCGCCTGACCACACTGGTCGTCGATAAAACGGGAACACTGACCGAAGGCAAACCTCGTGTGACCGAGGCAACGGTGCTGCACGATGATAGCGCCCAAGTGCTGGCCTGGGTGGCCGCCCTAGAGAGCCGCTCGGAGCACCCCCTTGCCAAAGCGCTGACGGCCTACGCCGAAGAGCACGACGCCCGTCCTGATACGCTGGCTAGCTTTGATAGCGTGACCGGCGGCGGTGTTAAAGGCACCAGCCAAGCCAATGACACGCTGCTGCTAGGCAATGCGCGCTTATTGGAAGCGTCTGGCGTCGACCTTTCCCCAGCAGACGAGAGCATTCGCCAGTTGGAAGCCAAGGCGCGCTCGCTGGTTTATTTAGCGGTGAATGGCAAGCTGGCCGCCCTCTTCGGCGTTAGCGACCCGCTGCGCAAAGATGCCGCTGCCGCCGTGAAGCGCTTGCAGAACGATGGGTTAATCGTTGTGATGCTGACTGGCGATAACGAGCATACCGCCGCTGCGGTGGCCCGCGAGGTAGGCATTAGCGAGTTCAAGGCAGGCATGACGCCTGACGACAAGCATGCAGAAATTGAGCGCCGCCAAGCGGCGGGCGAAGTGGTCGGCATGGTGGGCGACGGTATTAACGACGCCCCCGCGCTGGCCCGCGCCAACGTGGGTTTTGCCATTGGCCAGGGTACCGATATCGCCATGGAGAGCGCCGGTATTACGCTGATGCGCGGCTCACTACACGGCGTGGCCACGGCGATTGAACTGAGCCGTGCCACGCTCTCTAACATCAAGCAGAACCTGATCGGCGCGTTTGGCTATAACGTGCTGTGCATCCCGATTGCCGCTGGCGTGCTCTACCCCGTAACCGGCATGTTGCTGTCACCGATCATTGCCGGCGTGGCCATGTCGCTCTCCTCCATCACCGTGGTCAGCAACGCCAACCGCCTACGGTTATGGAAGCCCACCCAGCAGGAGGCCGTATGAGTTTACTGATCAACCTTGCGGGTATTGCCATCATTGGCTTGATCGTCTGGTGGTTTTGGCTTAACTAGCTGATTTTACGTCATCACGGCTAGCTAACCCCGATATAACGCCCTGGCTTGTGGTTCAGGGCGATAATCAAGTTGAGCATCAGCGCCCCCAACACCGAGTAGCCTACACGGTCTAGCGGTAGCTGGGTGAGTGCCACCAGCAGGATCACGGCGTCGATGCCGAGCTGCACATAGCCTGCCCGCAGGCCATGTTTATCCTGCAGGTAGAGGGCAAGAATGTTGATACCGCCGAGGCTGGTGCGGTGGCGAAACAGCATCAGCATGCCAATCCCCATCAATGCGCCGCCCATCAGTGCCGCGTAGAGCGACGGCACGTTGGCAAATTCGACCCACCCCTGAGTAAGCTCGGAGAACAGCGAGACCAAGCCAATGGCGACAAAGGTGCGCAGCGTAAAGCTCCACCCCATGCGTTTGATCGCCAGATAGTAAAACGGCAGGTTGATGGCAAAAAACCACACGCCAAATCCCCACCCGGTCAGGTAATTGAGCAGTAGCGCCATCCCTGCGGTACTGCCGGTGAGCAGCACCGCGTGGGTGTAAAACGTCACCCCTAGCGCCACAAACAGCGTGCCCAACAGCATCGCCATGATGTCTTCGTAGGGCTTGTGAGGGTCTTTAGGCAGGTCTTCCATGCGCATGAGTGCGTCCTTTTTAGGATTATTAGAGCGGCCGCTTAAGCGGCCAAGGACGCGAGGATAGCGGAGAGTATTAAACGGGGCTAGCGTGCTCCACCATGAGCTGCAATGACTCGCGACCGCGCCAGCGGTTGCGATTGAGCTTGTAAGCGCAGTGCAGCGTATCGCCCACGCTAAACGAGGGCAACTCCCCCGGTGTGAGCGCGCGAAACCAAATCGCTTTGCTGGTGACGGCCCCCATGGAGAGCTCCATCATCAGGTGCGAACCTTCTGCACCCACCGGGCGCAGCGCTTCCACAATAAAGCGCCCTTCAAATAACGGCGGGTCGAACTCCCGCCCGTAGGGGCCTAACGTCTCGATTTCCACCAGCGTCGCCAGCGAGAGTTGGGCGGTCGAGAGCTCGCCATCGGTCCACAGACGCGGGTAGAGCGGTGTATCGCCCAGCTGCTCACCGACCGCCTGCAAAAACGCGGCTTTGAAGGTGTCGAGCTGCTCCCGTGGCACGCCCACGCCTGCAGCGCCACTGTGGCCCCCAAAGCGCGGCAGCGCCTCTGGGGCAAGCTCAAAGGTGCGCTGTAGTGCGTCCCGTAAATGCAGCCCGTCAATAGAGCGGCCGGAGCCGGTAAGCATATTGGGTGCCGCCGCCCGCGTAAGCACCACGGCTGGGCGTCCGTAGGCCTGCACCAGCCTTGAAGCGACGATGCCCTGCACGCCGGGGTGGCCATCTTCCAGCAGCACCACGACGGCAGGCTCGTTGGCTTCCAAAGCAGGTGCGGCGAGCGCCCACGCCTCCTCGGCCATGTCCGCCTCAATCGCCTTGCGGGACTGGTTATCCTGGTCCAGCACCTCAAGCTGCCGGTTCGCGACGCCGTCGCTCTCGGCCAGCATGAAGTGCAGCGCCGCGTAGGGGTCGTCCAATCGCGAGCGAGCGTTGATTCTCGGCCCCATCTGAAACGCCAGTGTTTCGGCATTGAAGGGCACGCTGTCGGCCCCTAAGCGCGCGGCCATGGCTCGCCAGCAGGCGGCGTCCATGCGGTTGATTAGCGTCAGGCCATGGCTGACCACCGCTCGATTGGCGGGGCTTCCGCCTAGCGAGACGCAGTCCGCCACGGTGCCTAACGCCACGTAGGAGAGCCACGGTGAGAGCTTCGGCGTGGCCTCAGGCAATACGCCCCACTCTACCAGTACGCCGCGGGCGAGCGACATCAGCAGCCACGCCACCATGCAGCCCGCAATGGTTTTATCCGGGTAGTGGCAGTCGCTGCGGGTCGGGTTCACGCAGGCATACGCCGAGGGCGGTGGGCCTTCCAGGGGCAGCGCATGGTGGTCGCTGACCACCACATCGATACCGGCTGCTTTCAGCCGCGCAATGCGCGGCTCGTCAGAACTGCCGCAGTCGGCGGTAATCACCAGCGTGGGCAGCGGTTTTAAGCTCAGCGTTCGCTCCACCAGCGGCAGGCTGATGCCGTAGCCGTCGTGAATGCGGTGACCAATTAAGCTGTGTAGCTTGTGCTCGGGCACGCCAAATAGCTCGACCAGCGTACGCCGAATGACCACGTGAGAGGTGATGCCGTCCACATCGTAGTCGGTCAGAATGCCTATGGACTCGCCCTCGGCGACCGCCTGGGCAATCCGCTCCGCCGCTCGGCGACCATCGGCAAGTTTTTCAGGATGCACGAGATAGCGCAGGCTGGGCGACACCAGCGGCGCAAGCTCCCCGGTATAGCCGGGCAGCCGCGACGCCAAAAGCCTTGCCTGAAGCTCGCTCAGCCCTTCGGATTGCGCACGCAAATAAACAGCCTCGTCCAGGGGACGAGGCTCTAGGCGGGGCTGGTTACTCTGCTGAGAAAGGGGTGACACTTGGGTCATATCACCTCAGCGACGGTTGTCAGCGACGAACTGCTGGACCGCGCTCAATTCTGCGGGCAACACCGTATAGCGCTCTTCGCGCTCCAGCAGGTCGTCCATGTGGGTCGGCAGCGGTACGCCCTGGAAGCCCGCTTTCACCACTGCCTCGGCGAACTTCGCCGGGTGGGCGGTGGCCAGGGTGATCATCGGCGTGGAGGTGTCTACACGTGCCCGCTCGGCCGCTCGGTAGCCGGTCGCCGTATGCGGATCGAGAATCTCACCGGTACGATGATGCGCTTCCCGAATCACTTCCAGAATCGTCTCGTCATCGACGCTGTAGCTGGCGAACTTCTCGCGCAGCTTGGCCAGCGGCGCATCGGCAAGCGCAGTAGGCTCTTGCTGGAAGCGTTCCAGCAGAGCTGCCACGGCGGCACCATCACGGTCGTAGGCATCGAACAGCAGGCGCTCGAAATTGGACGACACGACGATATCCATAGAGGGTGCCAGCGTGGCTGCGAGCTCTTTCTTGGAGAAGTCGTTAGCCGCCAACGTGCGGTGCAGGATGTCGTTGGCATTGGTGGCAATGATGAACTGCTTCACCGGCAGGCCCATCTTGTAGGCCATGTAGCCCGCAAAGACGTTGCCGAAGTTAGCCGAGGGCACGCAGAAGCTCACTTCCCGCTGGGGCGCACCCAAGGCCACGCCTGCGGCCACGTAGTAGACGATCTGGGCCATGATGCGCGCCCAGTTGATCGAATTCACTGCCACAAGCCGCGTGCCGTTCAAGAAGCCTTGATTGGCAAAGCTGGCCTTGACCATCGCCTGGGCATCGTCGAAGTTGCCTTCAATGGCGATGTTAAAGACGTTGTCGGCGAGCACCGAGGTCATCTGGCGACGCTGCACTTCGGAGACGCGGTTGTGGGGGTGCAGTATGAAAATATCGAGGTTGTCGCAGTGGCGGCAGCCTTCGATGGCCGCAGAGCCTGTGTCACCAGAGGTGGCGCCCATGATCACCGCGCGTTCACCACGCTTTTTCAGGAAGTGATCCAGCAGTCGCCCCAACAGTTGCAGCGCCACGTCTTTAAACGCCAGCGTCGGGCCGTGGAACTGCTCTAACAGGAAGTGGCTGGCATCCAGCTGCTTTAACGGCACCACCGCGTCGTGGTTGAACGTGGCGTACGCCTCGGTCACCAAACGGCGGAAGGTCTCGTCGTCGATCTCACCATTGACGAACGGTTTCATCACCCGAAAGGCGATCTCGGCGTAGGAGAGCCCGGCCATGTCGGCCAGCTCTTCTTTGGAGAACTCAGGCAGCGTTTCCGGGACGTAGAGGCCGCCGTCGCTGGCCATACCGGTAAGCACCACCTCTTCGAAAGAGAGCGCGGGGGCTTGCCCACGCGTGCTGATATAGCGCATCGGTTACTCTCCTTCGTCCAGGCTTTCTACGCGAATACGCGTGACGGGGCCTGCAATATCCGCCATGGCTTCGATCTCGCGGATCGCTTCGTTCATCTGCTTCTCTTTGGTGCGATGCGTCAGCAGAATGATCGGTACCAGCTCGCCTTCGGTGGCCTCTTTCTGAATCAGCGCTTCAATGGAGATGCCCTGCTCGGCCAGAATGGTCGCTACACGGGCCAGCACACCGGGGCGGTCTACCGCCAGCAGGCGCAGGTAGTAAGCCGTGGTGATCTCTTCCATCGGCATAATCGGCAGCTGGCTCACGTCTTCGTCGATGCCGCTAAACGCCAGGTAAGGCACGCGGTAGTGGTGGTCGGTGGCGATGTCGCGGGCCACGTCCAGCAGATCCGCCACCACGGCAGACGCCGTTGGCTCAGCACCCGCACCCGCGCCGTAATACAGCGTGGGGCCAACCGCGTCGCCCATGACCGCAATGGCGTTTTTCACACCATGCACATTGGCCAGCAGGCGCTCTTTGGGAATCAACGTGGGGTGAACACGCAGCTCAAGGCCTTGATCGGTACGCTTGGAGATCCCCAGATGCTTGATGACGTAACCGAGGTTGTCGGCCTGCTCCACGTCTTCGGCAGTAATGCGGGAGATCCCTTCGGTGAAAGCTTTTTCAAACTGCAACGGCACGCCGTAGGCAATCGAGGCCAGGATGGTCAGCTTGTGGGCGGCATCGATGCCTTCCACATCGAACGTCGGGTCGGCTTCGGCATAGCCAAGCGCCTGGGCCTCGGCCAATACGTCTTCAAAGGCACGGCCTTCGTCGCGCATGTGAGTCAGAATGAAGTTACCGGTGCCGTTGATAATGCCCGCGACCCACTCGATACGGTTAGCACCCAGGCCTTCACGCAGCGATTTGATGACGGGAATCCCCCCCGCGACGGCGGCTTCAAAGGCAACGATCACGCCCTTTTCATGGGCCGCACGGAAAATCTCGTTACCGTGAACGGCGATCAGCGCCTTGTTGGCGGTGACCACGTGCTTGCCGTTGGCAATCGCGGTGAGCACCAGCTCGCGGGCAATATCGTATCCGCCAATCAGCTCGACCAGCACATCTACGTTGGGGTTGTTCGCCACCTCGAAGACATCGGATGTCGCGTTAATGCCGGTAATATCGCAGTCGGGATGAATACTGCGGTGGGCAACCTGCTCAATCACAATCGGGCGGCCTGCGCGGCGGCTAATATCATCCGCGTTGCGCGTTAATACGTTGAAGGTGCCGCCACCCACAGTGCCTAACCCACAAATGCCTACTCTTACCGGTTTCAAAATACTTCCCCTTTCGTGTTGGGCACCCGCGGGTGCCGCTTCTTAAATCAGTGTCTCAGCGTGTCCGTTCGTCACTTATGTGACGTTATTCATCTTCCAAGCCTAACATGGCAACGAGCCGCTCGGGGGGTACAAATCCAGGCACCATTTGCCCATCGGGCAGGATAATAGCTGGCGTGCCTTGCACCCCTAGCGCTTGCCCCAAGGCGTACTGATCTGCCACCGGGTTATCGCAGCTGGCTTCTGCGGCAATCGTCTGGCCCTCTTTAGCCTGATTCATCGCTTCACTGCGGTTATCAGAGCACCAGACTTGCTGGAGGGTGTTAGCGGCGCCACTGCCCATACCAGCTCGTGGAAAAGCGAGATAGTGTACCGCAATCCCACGTTCGTTGAGCTCGGGCACGGTCTCATGGAGGCGCTCGCAATAGGGGCAGGTGGGGTCGGTAAACACCACCACCGTGGCCTTGGGCTCCTCGACGCCCCTAAACACGACGCGCTCGCTCTCGGGAATCGCTGCCAGCGCCGCTGCTCGCTCTTGGTTGCGGGACTGCTCGGTCAGATTCACTAGTCCATTATCCGCATTTTGGTAGAGGTCCCCTACCAAAAAGTGGCTACCGTCGGCATTGGAGTAAAACGACTCACCGCTCTCCAGACGAACATGATAGATCCCTTCCATCGGCGTGGCGCTCACCTGCTCTACCGGCATCGGCTGGCCGTTCACCTGTAAATTTTCAGCCAAGCGCTCGGCAACATCATCGGCGTAGGCAAAAGCAGGCAGTAAACTGCCCGCCAGCACCAGCCAGGGGGCACAGGATTTCGCAGCTGAGGGCATACGTTGGCGCATTCTTTGATTAACCTCGTGGATGGTGGTCAGCATGCAGTTGCTCCAGGCGCGCCTGGGCAACGTGAGTATAAATTTGTGTGGTGGATAGGTCGCTATGACCTAACAGCAGCTGTACGACCCGTAAATTAGCCCCATGATTCAATAAATGAGTCGCGAATGCGTGGCGCAACGTGTGAGGCGACAGCGGCCGCGATATTCCTGCCGTGATGGCGTGGGCTTTAATACGGTGCCAAAATGTCTGCCGCGTCATTGAGTTATCGCCTCGCCCGGGGAACAGCGCTGGGCGCGTTGGGTCCTGCATCAACGCTGGCCGCGCCGTTTTTAAGTACTGCGCTAGCCACTCGGCGGCCTCCTCCCCCATGGGCACTAGGCGGTCTTTATCCCCTTTGCCGCGCACGCGCACCACCCCCTGGCGCAAGTTGACTGCATCGCCGGTCAGGCCAACAAGCTCAGACACCCGCAGCCCACAGGCGTAAAGCAGCTCCAGCATGGTGCGATCACGCACACCCAGCGGCGTGCCCACATCCGGGGCCAGCAGCAGGCGCTCGACCTCGTCTTCTTCCAACGTATCGGGCAGGCTGGGGCGCACTTTGGGGAGCGACACGTTGGCCAGCGGGTCGCTGTCGATATGACCATACAGTCGTGCCCAGCGATAAAAACTGCGCAGTGACGAAAGCATTCTGGCATTGCTGCGCAGTTGATAGCCCTGCTCGCGGCGCTGCTCCATCCAAGCGCCAAACCGCGCGGGGGACGCCGTGAGCAACGTTTCATCATCGCGTTCAAGCTGCTGCTGCCAAGCGGCTAAATCGCGACGATAGGCCGCTAGCGTATGGTCGCTGGCTCCCTGCTCTAACCACAGAGCATCCAGATAAGCATCAATCACGCTCATAGGCTAACGGTCTCCCTGCAAGGCGACAAACAAAAACCCCGCCCCGCAAAGCGGTGACGGGGTTTTCCGTATCCGAGCGCCGTGCGCCCGTGAAAAAAGTGGCGATTAAGCCAGTTTTTCCTTGATACGCGCCGACTTACCGCTGCGCTCACGCAGGTAGTACAGTTTGGCTTGACGAACGTCACCACGACGCTTGACTTCGATAGAGTCAACCAGCGGGCTGTAGGTCTGGAAGGTACGCTCAACGCCAACACCGTGGGAGATTTTGCGTACGGTGAAAGCGGAGTTCAGGCCGCGGTTACGCTTACCGATGACCACACCTTCAAACGCCTGCAGACGCTCACGAGTACCTTCTTTTACTTTAACCTGAACGACGATGGTGTCGCCCGGTGCAAAAGCAGGAATCTCTTTGCTCATTTGCTCGGCTTCGATCGCCTGGATCACCTTGTTCTTGCTGCTCATCTTCATACTCCTAAATAACGTAATGGCTTGCCACGCAGTCGTGGAAGGGGCAAACCGTGATCCCGGCGCTCGAAGCGAGCTACGCGGGAGTCGTTATGGGTGACGCAGGTACGTAAGCTTACTACTGTATCCGTCCTGCACCGCCGCTCTGCCTACTCCGCTTTACCCAACGTAGCGGACAGAGCGTGTTCCTCGATAAACTCGTCTAGCAGCACTTGCTGCTCGGCGTTAAGGGTTCGCCCTGCTAACAGATCAGGACGACGCTGCCAGGTACGCCCCAGCGACTGCTTTAACCGCCAGCGCTTGATGGCTGCATGATTTCCGCTTAGCAGCACCTCAGGCACTTGGCGCCCGTCGATGACTTCAGGACGGGTATAGTGCGGGCAGTCTAACAAGCCGTCATTAAACGAGTCTTCGATAGCGGAATCCTGGTGGCCCAGCACGCCGGGTACCAACCTTGCCGCTGCGTCGATCAGCACCATCGCGGGCAGCTCACCGCCACTCAGCACATAGTCGCCAATCGACCATTCTTCATCGATGTCACTCTCCACCACGCGCTCATCAATGCCTTCATAGCGCCCGGCAACCACTACAAGAGGGCCTGCCGAGGCGAGCACTTGAACGCCCTGCTGATCTAACCGGCGCCCTTGGGGCGATAGGTAGATCACCGTCGGCGTGAGACCGGTTGCCTGCTCGGCACGTTGGCGAGCATCAAAGATAGCCGCCCGGAGGGTGTCTACCTTCATTAGCATACCGGGGCCGCCGCCATAGGGGCGATCGTCCACGCTGCGGTGGCGGTCGGTGGCATAATCCCGCGGATTCCAAAACTCTAGGGCAATGCGCTGTTTCTCTACCGCCCGACCGATCACGCCCTGCTGGGTAATCGCATCGAACATCTCAGGAAACAGCGATACCACACCAATCCACATCGCTGGTGCGTCTGTTTGGCTGCCTGCAGACTCCTCTGCTGCCACCGTTGCATCCGTCGCCGTAAGTTCGTTCAAAGCGTCTTGGCTCATCAAAACTCAGGGTCCCAGTCAACCACCATACGGCCGTCTTCCAGGCTGATCTCAACGATCACATCATCGGGCAGGAAGGGTAACAGCCGCTCGCGCTTATCGATTGCGTCGTTATCACCGCGTACCACCATGACATCGTTCGCGCCGGTTTCAAACAGGTAGCTGACCTGCCCTAACCGCTCGCCTGACTGAGTGAAGACAGTAAGGCCCTCAAGCTCATGCCAGTAATACTCATCGTCGGAAAGCTCGGGCAGTGACTCTTTCGGCATCAGGATATCCGCTTGCGCCAGCGCTTCGGCTGCCGTTCGGTCATCCACACCTTTTAACTGCACCACCAACCCTTTACCTTGCCGACTCCCCTGAACCACGGTCATACGCGTGAGGGTTTCCCCTTGGCGCACCCACCACTCAGGGTACTCTAGAATGCTGTCCATGGGGTTGGTATAGGAGTACACCTTCAGCCAACCTTTAATCCCGTGAGGGCTAGTTAGCTTACCAAGCACCACATGTGTGTCGTCAGTATGGCTAGTGTTAAAACGCGTCATTGACGACCACTCCAGCTACAACAGCATCTATTGCTATGACTTGCGACGGGCAACAGGCTTAGGCCTGCTTGCGCGCTTCTTTAACCAGCTCAGCAACACGACCAGACAGCTGGGCGCCTTGGCTCTGCCAGTGAGTAACGCGATCCAGATCAACACGCAGACGCTCTTCTTGACCACGGGCAACCGGATTGAAGAAGCCGATACGCTCGATGAAACGGCCATCACGGGCGTTGCGAGAATCGGTAACAGTCAGGTGATAAAAGGGACGCTTTTTGGCGCCACCACGTGCCAAACGAATGGTAACCATACGATAACTATCCTTCGGTTGAGGTTACGAGAGTGGGGCATAGCGCAAACCGCTATCAGAACACTCGTCATACTGTTTTCTTGGCGCACCACCTGCTTATATAAGCCAAGGCGACACACCATCAGGACCTTCATTGGCAAGTATTGGGGCCGTGCTAACGCACATTTTGCCAACACCCACGCATGAAGAGGCCGCATTCTACGCAAATGCGCTCGGCTTGGAAAGCCTGACAGCCAGAAAACTCACAGGCCGTCAACCTTACCAAGCGCATCAGAACGCGACGACAGGTACCATTTAGCGCCAGGGTAAGCCGCCAGGACCACCCATGCCGCCCATACCACCGGGGCCACCCGGGCCGCCGCCGCCACCCATCATGCCCGACATACCGCGCATCATTTTCTGCATGCCACCTTTCTTGCCCGCTTTCTTCATCATCTTCTGCATCTGCTTGTGCTGCTTTAGCAGGCGGTTCAAGTCAGGCACCTGCAGGCCCGCCCCCGCTGCTATGCGGCGTTTGCGCGAACCGTTAATGATGTCGGGCTTGCGGCGCTCTTTGGGCGTCATGGAGTTGATCAGCGCTTCTAGCTTGCCTAGCTCCTTCTCAGGGCCGGGGCCTTGCGCCAGTTCGGCCATTTGGCCCATGCCCGGCAGTTTGCCGAGCAGGCCGCCCATGCCGCCCATTTTCTTGAGCTGCTGAAGCTGGTCACGGAAGTCCTCAAGATCAAAGCCATCGCCCTTCTTCACCTTACTGGCAAGCTTGGCGGCCTTGTCTTTATCCACCGTGCGCTCGGCTTCTTCGATCAGCGACAGCATGTCGCCCATACCAAGAATTCGAGACGCGACCCGGTCGGGGTGGAAAGGCTCTAGCGCATCGACCTTTTCACCAACCCCCATAAACTTGATCGGCTTACCCGTGACATGACGGACAGACAGTGCAGCACCACCCCTTGCATCACCATCAGCCTTGGTCAGGATCACACCGGTCAAGGGCAGCGCTTCATTGAACGCCTTGGCGGTATTTACCGCATCCTGGCCAGTCATGGCATCGACAACAAACAGCGTTTCTTGGGGAGAAACCGCCTTATGCAGTGCCTGAATTTCCGCCATCATCGCTTCATCGATGGCAAGGCGGCCTGCAGTATCGACTAGCACTACGTCGTGGAACTGAATTTTAGCGTGCTTGATGGCCGCGTTGGCGATGTCGACCGGCTTCTGATCAGAGCGGGAGGGGAAGAAGTCGACCTGAACCTCTTTCGCCAGGGTTTCAAGCTGGTCGATGGCCGCCGGACGGTAGACGTCTGCCGAGACCACCAGCACTTTTTTCTTTTCGCGCTCGCGCAGGTAGCGGGCCAGCTTGGCGACGGAGGTGGTTTTACCCGCCCCCTGCAAACCGGCCATCAGCACGACAGCGGGAGAGCCTTTTAGGCCAAGGCCTTCATTGGCCTCGCCCATAATCGCTTCCAGCTCTTGCTGGACGATTTTGACGAACTGCTGGCCCGGCGAGAGGCTTTTCGACACCTCTTGGCCGACCGCACGCTCGCGCACCCGCTCAATAAAGGCTTTAACTACCGGTAGCGCTACGTCTGCCTCAAGCAGCGCTTTGCGTACTTCACGTAGGGTATCTTTGATATTGTCGTCGGTTAGCCGTGCTTGGCCTTTGATCGACTTCAGCGTCTGGGAAAGACGCTCGCTCAGATTCTGAAACATGGGGCCTCTGCCTCCGTCGCTGTCGCCGGGCGTATTCACCGGACGAATGTGGCCGAGATTATACGCGCTCGCGGCCTGAGTCTCCATGGGCGTCAGCGTTGGCGCTCGATGGCTGTGCGACGCCGCCTTGATTGGTTATAGTAGGCGAGCCGATCTAGATTGACCGGAAAATACATTGAGGCGTCCTGACTGGGAAGTATTGCCACTCGGATACAGGCGCTGTTCTGACCCTATTTTTCTCAACAACGCGCTGCAAGGCGCATGGATAGCATCATGCAGGCGCTCCCGTTCGCCACGATCGCTTTTATTCTCTATGTCGCCGCTGCTATTTGGCAGGGCATGACGCTGTTTCGCCGGGTGCCTCCCCGCCAAGGCATGGTACGTCTGCTAGGCGCGCTAGGCCTGCTGTTGCATATCCCCGTGGTCGTGCAGCTGGTGGGGGAATCACCGGGGCTGCTGCCCGGCTTTACCACCAGTGCCACGTTATTGATGGCGGTGGCGGTGAATGTGGTGCTGGTGGCCAGCCTATTCAAGCCAGTGCTTAATGCGGGCATCGCGCTGTTTCCACTTGCTGGCATTGCCCTGATTGTGGCCACTTGGCTGCCTAGCCAGGGCAGCCATAGCGGCTTAACACCGGGTATTTTGCTGCATGCCGTGAGCTCTGCTCTGGCGTTTGCCGTGCTCGCCATTGCCGCCGTGCAAGCGGTGCTGGTGGGATTGCAAAACCAGGCGCTGCGTCACCACCATATTCGCGGAATCGTTCAGTCGCTGCCACCGCTGACCACCATGGAGCGGGTGCTGTTTGAACTGGTCTGGGCAGGCATTGTGCTGCTGACACTCTCAATTATCAGCGGCTTAATCTTCCTCGATAACCTGTTTGCTCAGCACTTGGTTCATAAAACTGTTCTCTCACTGGGCGCCTGGATCATTTTCACCACGCTACTGGTGGGCCGCTACCGTTTTGGCTGGCGCGGCATGCGTGCCGTGCGCTGGACCCTCGGTGGCTGTGCCCTTCTGCTGCTGGCCTACTTTGGTAGTAAATTCGTGCTGGAAATTCTGCTTAACCGCTAAGCCTGCGGGCTTAGTGGTGATCTCGCGTCAGTAAACGCACGCTTGACACGCCACTGCCATGCTTCTACAAATCGAGCTTAATACGCCATAAAGGAACTTTCGACTTGAGCGACGACTTCCCTCTGGGGTTACTGTTCGGCCTGCTAGCCTTACTCATCCTGCTGTCTGCCTTCTTCTCTAGTTCTGAAACGGGCATGATGTCGATCAACCGCTATCGACTTAGCCACCAAGCCAACAGCGGCGACCGTAGCGCCAAGCGCGTGATGCGCTTGCTCACCCGCCCTGATCGACTCATTGGCGTTATTCTGATTGGCAATAACTTCGTCAATAACTTGGCAGCCTCCATTGCCACGATTATTGCCATCCACTTTTTTGGCGATGTGTCCGGCCCGGCTATTTCCACCGCGTTGCTCACCATCACTATTCTGATTTTCGCGGAAGTTACACCCAAAACCTACGCGGCCATCAAGCCTGAGCGCATTGCTTACCCCACCTCCTACGCCCTGGAGCCGCTGCTAAAGCTACTCTACCCCTTGGTATGGCTGGTCAATGTGATGTCGAACGGTCTGCTAAGGCTGATTGGCGTGAAAAGCGTGGATAGTGGCGGCGATAGCCTAACTCGTGACGAGCTGCGCACTGTGGTGCATGAAGCGGGCACCCTGATCCCTTACCGCCACCGGGCCATGCTGCTGTCGATTCTGGATCTTGAAAACGTGACGGTGAACGACATCATGGTGCCCCGCCACGAAGTGTTGGGCATCGACCTGGACGACTCGCTGGAAGATATTCTGACCCAGATCCGCACCAGCCAGCACACACGCCTGCCGGTCTATAAGGGCGATATCAACAACATTATTGGCATGCTGCACCTGCGCAACGCGGCGCGCTTTTTATCCCGCAGCGAAGTCACTAAAGCGGCGATTGTTCAAGAGGCACGCGAGCCCTACTTCATTCCCGAATCCACACCGCTGCATACCCAGCTGCTGAATTTTCAAAAGCAGAAGCGGCGGATCGGCATCGTGGTGGATGAGTACGGCGATGTAGAGGGGCTGGTGACACTTGAGGATATTCTCGAAGAGATCGTCGGCGAGTTCACCACCGACGTTTCCGAAGATGACGAGATTCACCAGCAGGATGATGGTAGCCATGTCATTGAAGGCACGGCTAACATTCGTGAGATCAATAAGATGCTGGGGTGGCAACTGCCGACCGACGGCCCAAAGACGTTAAACGGGTTAATTCTTGAGCACTTAGAAGCTTTCCCAGAAGGTCCAGCCTGCCTGCAGATCGGCAACACACGGATGGAGATTCTGGAAATTCGCGATAACCTGATCACCTCAGCGCGCTGCTGGCAAAAGCTGCGCTTGCCCCGCCGCTAATCCTGCTGTCGCGGCTGGCAACGGGCGATCTCGCTATCGCCCGCGGCCTTCAATGCCCTAACCCGCTGCTCCAAGAAGCGCCTTAACGCCACACCCTCGACTTCATGCACTAAAATGGGCGGACCAAAGTGCAGGCTCACTGGCGCTCTAAACCGCGAAGGCCACTTCTTTAGTGCTTTGCCGCCGTAGTGGGAGGTCCACGACCCCCAGAGCCCCGCCAAGCCTGCCGGAATTACTGGCACGCTGTCTCGGGCGAGAATGGTTTCGAGCCCACGGCGAAAGGTATGAATGTCGCCATCTGGGGTTAAGCGCCCTTCCGGAAACACCATCACGACATCGCCCTCACGCAGCGCCTTGCTCACTTCATCCAGGGTGCGCCGCAGCGCTCCCGGGCTATGGCGTTCCGATTCGACCGGAATCGCTCCGACCAGTTGAAACCACCACTTCAGCCAGCGGGATTCGAAGATGGGCTGATCCATCACAAACCGTAGCGACCTAGGGCTTCCACCGCCCAGCACCAACGCGTCCATAAAGCTAACGTGGTTACAGACGACCAACGCAGCGCCCCGTTTGGGTACGTGCTCTTGGCCATGCACCGACAGCCGGTAGCAAACGCGCATGGCCACGTAGATCACGCGGCGCAGCAAGCAGCGGGTGGTTTTGATTCCCCATGTCACGTCACCGCCTCCCGGTGTCGCAACCCGGCCAGCACGGTGCTCATGAGTTGATCCAATAGTTCATCGACTTTGAGTTGCTGCCCTTGCCAGTAGCCTAGCCGCTCGTTCAAGCCAAGCTGCACCAAGCCGTGAACGCTGCCCCACAAGGTACGGCCAAGGCAGCGTGCTTCCAGGTCATCCAGCGCAGGTTGATACTGCTTTAACGATGTCTCCACCTGGGTAAACAGGGCTTCAATCAGGTCGCTCTGGCGCTGGCCCAACTCCCCTTCCTGGGCGAGCGGGTAGTCAAACAGCAGCTGCCAACGGTAGCAGTCTTGCTCCGCAAACCGCCAATAGGCATCCGCTAAGGCGCGCAACCACGGCTCGGGGTCGTCTTCGGCCAGGCTGGTAATGGTATGCTGCAAACGCGCGAGGGTTTCGACGTTGACATGCTGCAATAAATTATTAAAGCTGCCGTATAGTTTTAGCAGCGTACTGGGCGCACAGCCCACCTCTCTGGCCAGGGCACGTAGTGATAAACCATGGACTGGCTGCTTAGCCAACCACTCATCACAAGCGTGCATGACCTGCGCGTGGAGGGCATCGGGCGCATGCTGTCTAGGACGGGCCATGGCGATCTCTTCAGGTCAACGGCAAACAGGGAAGAATGCCTCATCGCGCTTTAGCGTGAGCAAGGTATACGATAGGATACCTTACATCGAACACTGTTTTCGACACTAAAACGCGACATTTAACGTATTACTACTCCCCCTCGCCATTTTGTACCAGCGCCGCAGGCATCGCGCATTAAGGAGATCGGCATGACGGGACGCCTACACGTACAGCGCCTATCGCTCGCCCGCCTTGCGCCAGACCTGAAGAGCACCGAGCCACTCATTGAGTCGCCCAATCTAGCCCCGCGCCAACCAGTGTCGGCCTTCCGCCTTGAGCAGGGGCGATTAACGCACACGCCACTGTTTTGGGGGCTGACGCCGCCGTGGCTCAAAGTGCTCGACCACGCCCCCCACTGCGCGCGGGCGGAAACACTGAGCAAGCGGGCCATGTTTCACGAGGCCTTTAGCGCCCGGCGCTGCGTAATTCCGGTCAGCGGCTTTTACGTCTGGAAGCCCCAGGCCCGCAGTAAACAGCCGTTTCTGGTCACCCAGGTGAATCGCGCGCCGCTGCTGCTAGGCGCGCTATGGTGCCGTTATCACACCACGTTAACTACGTTTGCCGACTCAACAGCGCTGATCAGTGTGCCCGCCAACGCTTGCTTATCGTCGCTCACCGACCGTCTACCGGTGATCATTCCACCGGAAGCGCTGACGCAATGGTTAGACCCCAGCACTGATTTATCGTCGCTAACACCACTATTGATACCGGCACCGCTGGAACTGTTGGGCGCTTTTCCGGTATCAAAGCATGTTAATAACCCTGCCTACCAGTCACCCTCTTGCGCGCATCCCACAGGGCCGATGCTGCGCTGGACCGTGTCACAGGAGCCGTAATGTTACGACCTACTTACGCTATTCCGCCCCGCCTCAAGGCGCGGCGTGCCGTTCTCGGCCTGACCATCAGCCTGCTCTGGATAGCCGCCCCCAGCGCATGGGCGGAAGAGAGCCCGGTGGCAGATGTGACCATCCCCAAGGTGAGCCCGTTTGATGACCGCGACTACCGCGTTTTAACGCTCGAAAACGGCCTGCAGGCGCTATTAGTGAGCGACCCGGAGGCTGATAAAGCCGCCGCCTCCATGAACGTGCGGGTCGGCAGCGCCCAGGACCCAGACGACCTGCAGGGGCTGGCGCACTTTTTGGAACATATGCTGTTCTTGGGCACCGAACCCTACCCGCAATCGGATGCCTACCAGCAATATATTTCCGACAACGCAGGCTCTCATAACGCCTTCACGGCCCAGCAGGACACCAACTACTTTTTCGATATTGAGCCTTCAGCACTGCCCGGCGCACTAGACCGCTTTAGCGAGTTTTTCCTCTCTCCGCTGTTTAATGCTGACCACTTGGAGAGCGAGCGCAATATCGTTCACTCCGAGTACATGGCGCGTATTCGCGATGAATCACGCCGCGAGAACGATGTGCTAAACCAGTTACTCAACCCTGACAATCCCACTACAGGGTTTGCGGTGGGCAGCCGAGACACGCTGGCCGACCCAGAAGGCGAGGCAACGCTGCGCGAGCGAGTGATCGACTTCTACTACCGCTACTACGATGCCAACGTGATGAACTTGGCGGTGGTAGCCCCCCAACCGCTGGACGAGCTGGAAGCCCTAGTGGTGGAGCGTTTTGCCGATATTCCCGATAATGATTTGAGCGCCCCCACCATTGATGCGCCGCTGATCGACCACGACACGCTGCCGCGCTACGTAGAACGCCAATCGCTGCAGGATCGTCGCCAACTGCGTTTCTATTTCCCGATTCCTGACCCTACCGACGAGTATCGCACCAAGCCAACTCAGCTCATCGCGCATTTACTGGGCGATGAGGGCGACGGCAGCCTACTGGCCGTGCTGCGCGAGGCAGGCTTGGCCGACGGGCTCTCAGCGGGTGTGGGCCGCGGTGATGGCAATGAAGCACTATTTACCGTCTCCATTAGCCTGACGCCCGCAGGTGCCGAACGCCTTGACGACATCGAAGCCACGCTGTTTGCCGCGATCGAGCAGATTCGCGCCGACGGGCTGGCCGAATGGCGCTATGACGAGCAAAAAAGCCTGAGCGAGCAGGCGTTTCGCTTTCAGCAGCACGGCGCTCCTCAGCAAGAGGCCACCCGCCTAGCCATGAGCCTCTCCCGCTACCCGGTCGAGGACGTGCAGTACGCCGCGTACCGGATGGACGGCATGGACAGTGAGCGCCAGCAGCGTTACTTGGACGCGCTGACTCAGGACAACATGCTACGTTTTTACTCTGCCCCGGATGTCGAAAGCGACACCATATCGCCGTGGTTTAACACCCAGTGGAAAGAGCAGCCGCCGACCGCCATCGGTCAGGCGCTGAGCGGCTTAGCCTTGCCAGAACCTAACCCCTTTATTGCCAGCGACCTCACCCTTCAGGGGGGCCAGGATGAGCAGCCTACTGCCTTGATTGAGACGCCTACGTTTACCGCTTGGCACATGCAGGACAGCCGTTTTAATACGCCCAGCGTCGAGTGGCGGGTGAGCTTGCAGCACCCCAGCGCCAGCTACTCGGCGGAAGAAGCGGTACTCACGCGCTTGCTGGCAGGCTGGCTGAACGACAGCCTTAATGAGTCGCTCTACCCCGCTTGGATCGCTGGGCAGTCATTTAGTGCTTACGCCCACGCGCGCGGTATGACGCTGTCGTTTTCCGGCTGGCGCGATGGCCAAACTCCGCTGATCGAGCAAGCCCTTGAACAGCTTCAGCAGGCGGATATCTCTACCGGTGCGTTTGAGCGGGTGCGCTATCAGCTACAGCGGGAGTGGCGTAACGCCCCTCAAGCATCGCTCACCGGCCAGGCAAGCCGCGCACTAGGTGAAGCACTACTGACGCCGCAGTGGTCCACTGCTGAACTACTGGAAGCGAGCCAGCGGCTAGAGAAGCGCCATTTGGAGAATTTCCGTCGGCGCTTCTTGGATGATTTGTACATCGACGCCATGGCGGTGGGCAACCTGAACGCCGAGCAGGCGCAGGAACAGGCTAACCTGATTCGCGGTGCGCTTACGCCACGTTTGACACGCGACGACATTCCTCCGCTGACACCGCTAGAAGTCAGTAGTGAGTCGGAAATACTGCATCCTCACAGCACTCGCGAAGAGTCGCTGGTGCTACGCTATCTGCAGGGGCGCGATACCAGCGTTGAGGAGCAGGCGCGCTTGAGCGTGCTAGCCCAGTGGCTAGACACGCCGTTCTACCAGCAGTTACGCACTGAAGAGCAACTAGGTTATATCGTCAATGCGGGCTATTCACCGATGCTGGAAGCCCCGGGCATTAGTCTGATCGTACAGTCGCCGGATGTGGATAGCAGCACCATTGCCGAGCGCATGGATGCTTTTATGGAAGCCGCAGAAGCGCGTCTTAACACACTAAGCAATGGCGAACTGGCTGCCCACCGTCAAGCGGTTCACGACCGCCTGAACCAACGGGACACTAGCCTGCCAAGCATGACCAACCGCTATTGGCAGGCCACCGCGCTCGATGAGGTGCGCTTTGACCGCCGCGAGCAGTTAGCAGCCCTTGCTTTGGACGTAAGCGTTGAGGAGCTCCAATCGCTATGGCCAGAACTTCTATCACGCCAGCTGGATATTCGCTTCAATCCCGGCGACTCGCCCAGCGACATCGCGACCTACCGTGAAGCGCGCACGCCGTTCGACGCGCGCTAACCCCACCGCCAGCTCAGGCATCAAATGCCTGGGCTGGCATCATGGCCTCAACAAACATCACCAACTCTTCGAGTATCTGGCGCTCTCGGTCTGTTAGCGCTTGCTGATTATAACGCTCGATTTCCCGGGCAAATGCTTTAAGCGTAAAACCCGATAGCGCGGGATCGTTCATGCGCATCCAGCGAAACGCCTCCCACTGCTCGCGCTCCTCGCCCTCTAAGGTGTCGGGGTAGCTGCGGGCGCGAAAGCGAAACAGCATCTCTTCCAGGCGTGGGTCTTGAAAGGCGAAGCGCTGCCCCACTAAGTCCCAGGGGTCCATGGCCAGCACTCGCTCCATCTGCTGACGGTCAGCGGCAGAGAAAAAAACTGCCGGAGTAGAGCATTAAGTCAGGGTCTTGAGGCGACTCTTCGTAGCCGCCACTGAACACCTCGGCCACCTTCTGCGCTACACCGCTAGCCTCACGTAGGGTTTTCCAGTGCCCTCGGCAGGCGGCAATATCGATGCCTAGACGCGCGACAATCGCGCCGTACTCACCTTTCTGCTCGCCCTCAACATCTTTCAACACCTTGGCTGGAAAGATTACCGGGCAGCGGTTGATATGAATGACTTTGAGCGGAATGCGCGCTTCCCCTTCAGAAAGATCCTGCTGGCTGACAAATACCCGTTCACGAATCTGCTCGGCGCTGAGCGACAGTAAATCGCCGGGGTCGACGCTTAAATCGTAAACGATCACCCCGTTGGGGTTCGTGGGGTGCTCCGCCAGCGGCATCACCAGCGCGCTACAGCCTCGGCTGGCAGGATAGCGGCGGGAAATATGCAGCAGCGGCTTGGCACTGGGCAGGTCCAGCTGCTTGGCCACCGCGCGCTTGCCGCGCAGGCCAAGCAGGTAATCGAACAGTTTAGGGTTACGCGCTTTCAACAGCCGCGCCAGCGCGATGGTGGCGCGCACATCTGCCACCGCGTCGTGGGCGCCCTCATGGGCAATGCCATTCGCAGCGGTGAGGTGCTCCAGTTTAAAGCTGGGAGCGCCATCTTCCCGCAGCGGCCACTCAATACCCTCTGGGCGCAGCGCATAGAACGCCCGCACCACGTCGATTAAATCCCATCGGGAGTTGCCGTTTTGCCACTCGCGGGCATAGGGATCAAGCAGGTTGCGATAAAACAGATGGCGGGAGACTTCATCATCAAAACGCAGGCTGTTGTAGCCTGCCACGCAGGTGCCGGGCTCGCTCATGGCGCTCTGCACCTGACGGGCGAACTCGGCTTCGGGAAGCCCACGACGCTGCGCTTTTTGAGGCGTGATGCCGGTAATCAGGCAAGCGGCGGGGTGCGGCAAATAATCATCGGCGGGCTTACAGTACAGCTCGATAGGGTCGCCGATTTCGTTGAGGTCGGCATCGGTGCGTAATGCAGCAAACTGAGCGGGCCGATCGCGACGCGGATCGGCACCAAAGGTCTCATAATCGTGCCAGAGAAAACTGGCAGGGGCGGCATTCGGTGGCGCCATGGATGCAAACTCCCTTGAGCGTGACAGCCCACCCATGCGCCGAGGCATCATTCGCTGGATGGGAACAAAAGCCCAAGCCTAGCACACCCGCGACGCTTCCCGCCGCCCCTCTAAGCGCTCCTTAACGTTTAGCTTTTAGGCAGCGTGACGTTAAGCTCAAGCACCGAACAGTTATCTTCGCTATCCAGCGAAATTTGAATGGCGTCGTCATCCACATGCACATAACGACGGATCACTTCGAGCAGTTCGCGCTCAAGCAGCGGCATGTAGTCAGGCTGACCACGTTGGCTACGCTGATGCGCCACGATGATTTGTAATCGTTCTTTGGCCACCGAGGCGGATTTCTTGCGCTCACGCTTCAAGAACTCCAACAGTTTCATCGACGACTACCCCCAAACATCCTGCTCAGTAGACTTTTACGCTGCATTTCATGGAAGCGCAGCGGCATCTCCTCACCTAGCAGGCGCGAAACGGTATCAGTGTAGGCTTGGCCCGCGTCACTTGAAGCATCGTGAGTGACCGGAACACCCTGGTTAGACGCACGCAACACCGCTTCTGATTCGGGGATCAGGCCGAGCAGATCAATTGCGAGAATCTCACGGATATCGTCCAGGGTCAGCATATCGCCTGACGTCACGCGGGCTGGGTTATAGCGGGTAATCAGCAGGTGCTCTTTCACCGGATCTAAGCTCTGCTCAGCACGCTGGGTTTTCGAGCCTAGCAGCCCCAGAATACGATCAGAGTCACGCACGGAAGAGACTTCCGGGTTAGTCACGACAATCGCCTCGTCGGCGTAGTACATAGCCAGCTGCGCGCCACGCTCAATCCCCGCGGGCGAATCGCATAAAATATAGTCAAAATCACCTTTAAGCTGTTCAAGAACTTTCTCGACGCCCTCTTGGGTTAAGGCGTCTTTATCCCGGGTTTGCGAGGCGGGGAGAATAAACAGATTTTCGACACGTTTATCACGGATCAGCGCCTGGTTTAGCCCGGCCTCTCCTTGAATCACATTGACGAGGTCGTACACCACCCGGCGTTCGCAGCCCATAATCAAATCTAGGTTGCGCAGGCCTACGTCGAAATCAATGACGACCGTCTTTTTGCCACGTAGCGCAAGCCCCGTCGAAATCGCTGCGGCGCTAGTGGTTTTACCGACCCCCCCTTTACCTGAGGTCACAACAATAATTTTGGCCAAGAGTCACTTCCTTCTTGAAGTCGTTCATTGCGAGCACGATTACGTTGCGCTACGCGCATAACGGGAACATCAATGTCATCAAAACAGCACACTGTAACGGATAGCGGCCGTGGCGTCGCTAGGCATGAAGCATTAACCGCCTCTCAGCCAAGCGGCTTACCCCAACGGCTTAATTTCCAGCTGCTCTTTTATGAAATGGACTTCTGCAGCGCGCCCTAAAAGCTGCGAGTCGATATCTTCCAGCCGCTTATAGTTACCCGCTACAGATAAAAGCTCTGCTTCCAGTTCGCGGCAGTAAATGCCCGCCTGGGTATTGCCATGAATACCCGCCAGCGCGCGCCCGCGCAGGGCACCATAAACATGAATACTGCCAGCGGCGAGCACTTCAGCACCGGCATTAACCGCACCGATTACAATCAGGTCGCTACCTGCAGCGCTGACCTGCTGGCCGGAACGCACTGTCCCCCGGTAAAGCCGAGTGGTTACGGAAACGGCAGTAGCGGGTTTAATGTCATCATCTTCTGGCTCGTTCAACGGAGCGACAGTCTCCAACGCTCGTGCGCGCCCCTCTTCAACTGGCGCGAACCAGCCAAGCCCCAGCGCCCATGCCGATTGGCGAATCGGCTCAGCACCACCACGTACGGCCACGGGTAACAGCTTGTGGTCGCGGCATACGGCGCAAATCCGCTCTAACGCAAGGTGGGGCTCATCGAGTTTTTCCACGCTAAGCACAACGGGTGTATGCTGAAAGAAAGCGGGAGATTGCGACAGTTTGCCAGCAAGCTGCCGCCGGATACGCTCCGGGTCAGCGCTCGTTAACTCCATGACGGTCATCGGCAGCATGCCGCCCTTGAAGGTAAAGGCTACGTCGGCGCTGTTGGCGTTGAGGCTCATGGCCGAACTCCATGTCATGTTCAGGTAAGATAAGGGTAGCGCAATCTCGCGCTTTGCGTTGTGAATCGCTGGAAAACCCACAGCGCTACGACAAAGCTAAGCGACAGCGACGAGGACTGCAACCGCCTGCTCATCGATGTCTTATTTTTTTCACGTTACGCACCTCTTAGCAGGATGATCCATGCACGGACTGTTACGACGCCTGTTCGCTCCTCGGTGGCAACACCCCGATCCCGAGGTGCGCCGCAAGGCACTCCATCAGCTTGACCCTCAGCAAACAGAGCAGCGGGAGGCCCTACACACTCTCGCCAACGATAGCGACAGCACTATTCAGTTAGCGGCGCTGCTCGCGCTTGACGATCTCAATGGCCTGCTTGTCGCCTATGAGCAGCACAGCCAGGACGAAGCATGGTTCAACGCCGTTTGCCAGCGGCTCACCGGGGCTGAGGGCCATGTAGACTTGCAGCAACGCCAAGCTCACGTGGAGAGCCTGACCGATCAACGTCTGCTGAATACGATTGCCATGCAGGGCGATAACCTGGGGCTACGTCTCACCGCACTAAAGCAGCTGACGAGTGAAGAAGACTGGGTGCAGCAGGCGTGCCATAACAGCGTCGCGGCGGTACGTCATCAAGCAGCAGAGCGGGTCAACGACGAAGAGAACCTAAAGAGGCTGCTGAAAGAGGCGCGCCGTGACCGCCAGGTGGTTCGCTTCGCTAAAGAGAAACTCACCCAGCTGCGTAACGATGCTGAATGGCTTGCAGAACAGCAGGCCCAACGGGAGCACCTGCTCACCCAGTTAGAGCAGCATGCCCGCGCCCCCTGGGAACCGCTTTACGGTGGCCGCTTCCGCCATTTAGAAAGAGAGTGGCAACACCTCAGTCATCCGCCCAGCGTTAGCCAGGAGCAGCGCTTTCATCAAGCGGTGCTGAGCTGCCGCAAAACGCTCCACGACCATGAAACTCAAGAGCAGGCCCACCAGCAAAGCCTTGCCCGCCGCGCTGAAGCAGAAAACACCCGCGATCAGCTGCTAGAAGGGCTAGAAGAGACGCTAGAGGGGCTCACCCACGCCAACGAGCTGACCGCTCAGGACATTGACAGCCTACGCGCTCAGCGCCAGCTCTTGGGCCAGCGCTGGCAGTCGCTCTCGGACCTTCACCCGCCGAATGAGGCCACCCAGCAGCGCTACAGCCAAGCGCTCAAGCAGTATGAGCAGAGCATGGAAGCCTGGCAGCGTTGGCAAACAGTGAGCCTTGCAGTAGAGCAAGCCTTGGCCAACAGCGATCACGACGGGCTAGCAGAGCACGTCGCCCAGTGCCGCTGGCCAGCGACGCTGACGGCCCCATCGTTGCTCGCTCAGGCGCAAAAGCAGCTTGCCACACAACATGCTCCGCCCCAGCAGCCAGACCTCTCCCTTAATGCGCTTAGCGCTGAGCTGGATAACTTTGAACACCTGTTAGAGCGTGGAGCATTTAAAAGTGCCAGCCGTTTACATCAGCGTTTAAAGCCCGCCATTGAAGCGCTGACAAGCGGCGATGCCAAACCGCTAAAAAGCCGCTTAAAGCACCTGGGTGCGCGGCTTGCCGAACTGCGCGACTGGCGCGGCTTTGTAGCAGGCCCTAAACGTGAGCAGCTCTGCGCCAGCATTGAGGCATTGGCAGACGATCCGCATATGGCGGAGTCTGCGCTTGACCGGCACCACCGCCAACTGGTGAAAGAGTGGAAAGCACTCGGCGATGCGGCGGCCAACAGAGAGCAATCGGCCCGCTTTCGGGCGGCCTCTGGCCGGATCCATGAGCGCCTAGCGCCCTGGCGTGCACAGCTTGACCAGGAACGAGAGGCCAACCTGCACGGCCGCGAAGCGCTGTGCGAGCAGCTGGAAACGCTGCTTGCTCAACCCGCTGAAGATGCCGACCCCGATATGCTGCGGGAGATTCGTGATAAAGCGCGCCACCAATGGCGTCACTACTCTCCGGTGCCCCGGGAGCGCTCCGAGGCCATTGGCCGCCGTTTTGGGGCAATCCGTCACCGCCTGCAGGCGCTCATTGACCAGCGTGCTGAGCAGATCGCCGCACAAAAGCGTGAGCTGATTGAGCAAGTGCAAGCACTGCAAAACGATAGTGAACAGCCACTGGCAACGCGCATTACGCGCACCAAGCAGCTACAGCAGCAATGGCGCTCGTTAGGCCGCGCGCCCAAAGGGGAGGAGCAAGCACTATGGAAGACCTTCCGCAGCGCCTGCGACCAGCTGTTTGCTCAGCGCGACGCGCATAAGCACGAACAAGCCAACCGCCAGCAGCAAACGCTTGACCAACTGCAGGCCATTATTGATGAAATGGATGGCTGGCAACCTACCCAGGCAGATGAATCGGAGCGGCTAGATACCTACCTTGCCAGTATCAGCCAGCTAGAGCCTATGCCCCGCAATCGCCGTAGCGAAGGGATGCAGCGCCGCCTCAGCGGCATTGTGCGAGCCAAACGAGAGCGTTTAAGCCGCCTAGAAATTGTTGGCAAGGTGCAGCAGTGGCATGCGTTACTACCGCTAGTGAATGCGCACTTACATGCTGACCAGCAAGCGCTCAATGGTGAGGGCGCACAGGCAGTGGAGGCTACCAGCGAGATACCCATTGAGCTAACAGAGGCCTTCAGCGAAGCACACCAGCAGCGTAATCACGCTCGCCTCTCTACCCCACTGCCACTTTCAAGTGAGCAACAGAGTGCGTTAGAAGAGCAGTTGGCACGCCTAAGAGTCCATCTTTCATTGCTCGCCTTAGGCAGCGTCAAACAGCGTGATGAACCACTGCGACTCGCCATTCAAGTTGAGCGCTTAAACAGCGGCATTCATACTGAGCGCAGTAAAGCGGATGAGCTGGACGAGGTACTGGTGGCGCTGTTGGCGCTAGGGCCGATGCCTCACAACTTATGGCTGCAAGAAGTCAATGAGCTGGATAACCTACTGAGCCGTTTGGCCCGCCCGCCCCAACCATAACTCGCTTACACATAGCCCTAGCACACAAAGCAAACGGGAGGCGCATCGCCCCCCGTTTTTCGCTTTCTTTCTTGTGAAAAGATCGCTGGTGCTTAATGGTAGGGCTTAGCCCATAAACTGGCCGCCGTTAATATCGATGTTGGCACCTGTGATAAAGCCGGACTCTTTGTCGGCCAGGAACGTCACCAAACGACCAATCTCTTCTGGGGTGCCGTAGCGCTTTACCGGAATCGTCTCGCGAATCGCTTCACGAACCTGCTCCGGAATTTTCATAATCATGTCGGTGGCGATATAGCCGGGGGAGACGGTATTCACGGTAATACCCTTCGTGGCCGTTTCCTGCGCCAACGACATGGTTAACCCGTGCATTCCCGCTTTGGCCGCTGCGTAGTTCACCTGACCAAACTGGCCTTTACGACCGTTGATGGATGAGATGTTAATAATGCGCCCATAGCCATTCTCCAGCATTCCCTCAATGACGCTACGGCAAGTATTGAAGACGCTATTAAGGTTAGTATCAATCACTTGATACCACTGCTCATAGGACATCTTTTTCATGGTGCCATCGCGGGTAATGCCTGCGCAGTTGACCAGCACGCTGATCGGCCCATGTTTTTCATGGATTTCGCGGGCACCTTCGAGACAGGCGTTATGGTCGGACAAATCAACACCCGATAATGCGATATTGTTATAGCCGTCGGCTTGCTGGGTTTCCAGCCAGATTTTGGCTTTGTCGGGATTATGGTACCCCGCCACCACCAGATAACCCGCATCTGCCAACGAACGACAAATTGCCGTTCCGATTCCACCAGTTCCACCAGTTACCCAGGCGACGGGGGCTTGATTGGCCATTGACTACCTCCCTGATAAGACAAATGGCTTGGACTTTAATCACTGTTATGGCGTCGCAAGCCACTCTGAATAAGCGCATTCGCGCTTCTTTCACTCACAGCACGCCGCTTGTTCTATTGGGCGACACACCGACAGTAAGCTTTTTGTTATGCTGATTGAAAGCATAGCTTTACTCCCTCAATGTTGCAGCACGATGAAGATGACTGCCAGCAAGAAAGCTTATATGAGGGGTTGACTTAGCGTCAAAAATGCGTAGAATACGCCACACGTTGATGCGGGGTGGAGCAGTCTGGTAGCTCGTCGGGCTCATAACCCGAAGGTCATCGGTTCAAATCCGGTCCCCGCTACCAATATTTTGAAAGGCAGATCAGTTACTTACTGGTCTGCCTTTTTTGTTGCCTGTCTTTTCAAATTCCTCTGTGCCCACATTGTGCCCACACCGTGCCCAATATTTTCATTGCCTCTGAAGATCAAAAATTTGCATGACCTTCAGGCACCTGACGGCAAATTCCTACCTCACAATTAATTTCCACACTACGTTCTTAGTCGGCCAAAGGCGCAGACTCATCATTAGCCTCCTTAACATGAGTTACCAGTTGCTCAATCTCACAATCGAAGTAGTAACAAAGCTTGTCGAGATTATCAGTCACTGTGCTATGGCCTGGATGATTGATAATTTTCGATAACGTCATTCGATTGATACCTGTTTCTTTTGCTATCTCGCCAATCGTAATCCTGCGCCGTTCTTCAAATTCTTTCTCAGCGATCAGCTCTTTTAAGTGATACCGAATCATCTCTTTGTCCAATATGATCATAAAAATTATCAAAAAGGTGTTGAAATAATCATTTGATCGTTTATATTTATAATCGAACGATTAAATATATTATCAAATGATCACTTGCGCGAGGAGATAGTCTCATGGACTGCACTTTTTTGACAACGGAAGAGCTCGCATCGCGAATCAAATATGATGCACGCACTATCCGCCAGCAACTTAAAGACAGTGTGCTCATTGAAGGCACTCATTACATCCGCCCCTTTGGACGTCGGAAAATCCTTTATATCTGGGAAACTATTCAGGAAGAAATGCTGAAAGCGACCCCTCGTGAGCAAGCAATCGCCATTCCAATGGCGAACGGAGGCGTATGCCATGGGTAAGGTTCGCGTCCGCCAAGAGAGCAAAAAGCTTTTTATCGACTTCAGGTATGACGGGCAACGTTTTCGTGAACAAACGCTTCTAGACGACAACGCAAAAAATCGTAAGCAGTTGGAACAGCTTTTACAGCGCATGGAAGCAAAAATGCTGCTCGGCGAATTCAATTATGCAGAGTTCTTTCCTAATAGCAGCAACTTGCAGAAATTGAAGCCCCATCAGCCTACCAATACAGCTGAGCCTCAAGTTGTCAGCGATTCAGACACACCATTCTTCAACAGTTTCTCTGATCAGTGGTTCGACGAAAGCAAAATCCAATGGCGCGCCGAGTTAAGCTCAGTTCTTGTGTATGGAGGGCAGTAGAGAGGGTGGCGTATCCTGTTGATTGATCTCGCCAGATCACAACCAACATAGGACGGATACGCCATGAGCAATTCTACTCTCCAAGCCGTGACGCAGCCAGACACCGGCGCTACTGATCCGTTGCATGAGCTGCTGCGCAAAGGGGCCCGAGACCTGATCGCCAAGGCCGTGGAGGCCGAGTTGAGCACGTTTCTGGAGCAATATGCCGACAAGACGCTGGAAGACGGCCGCCGTGTCGTCGTCCGCAACGGCTACCTGCCGGAGCGCACCGTGCAAACCGGTATCGGCGACGTCGAGATCAAGGTGCCCCGCGTCCGTGACCGCAGTGGCGACGGGGTGACCTTCAGCAGCGCGCTGTTGCCGCCCTACCTGAAGCGGGCCCGCAGCATCGAGGAGCTGATCCCCTGGCT
>NZ_LVIA01000029.1:0-71459 GCF_001596805.1 Halomonas sp. KX33721
TGCCGTAAAACCTATCAACACAGAGCAACTGCACATACCCGTAGCGCGGCGTAACGAATCTTGTGAGGGACGAGCAAATGAGGCACCCGCGAAGGCGGCGGATAGTCGCCTGATCAAGCCACCGAAAATTATCACACCACAGTGCCACCTTCGGCACTCCTAACGGAGTGCTTCGCGGGTGCGCTCCGCTTACACCGCGCTACGGGTGCCTACCTCAAGTGCGGTGGCACCTATCAACACGGGTAATTTAGTGGCCCCACACCACAAAGTAGGGGTTTAGCTTTTCAGCAGGGTTGGCATAGCTGAGCGGTTCGCCTTCCAAGGTCTCGACGCGTCCGCCTGCATAGCGCACGACCGCATGAGCGGCGCCAGTGTCCCAAAGGCAGGTGGGGCCTAAGCGCGGATAAGCATCGGCTTTGCCTTCGGCAATCAAGCAAAGCTTGAGTGAGCTACCCATGGGGAGCATTTCATGTTCGCCTAATGTATCCAGCCAAGCTGCTAAATCTGGGCTGGGGTGGGAGCGACTGCCCACGACGCGCCAAGTTGAGCCTTCAGCAGGCTGTCCAGCCACTTGGATGGCATGACGTTGGCCGTCTTTCTCAACCTTAAACGCACCTACGCCTTCGGCCGCCACATAAGCCGTCCCTAACGCCGGGGCAGTCACCACGCCGAGCACAGGCACACCGTTTTCGATCAGCGCAATATTGACGGTGAACTCACCGTTACGCTTGATGAACTCTTTGGTGCCATCTAAGGGGTCGACTAGCCAATAGCGTCCGTCGGCATCCACGCCCGCAAACCCTTCCATGTCCTCTTCAGAGAGAACCGGTAGTCGAACCGGCAGCGACTGAAGGCCCCGCACGATGACGTGATGAGCCGCTTGATCCGCCTCGGTCAGCGGGCTTTTATCCTCTTTCTCTTCGACACTGAAGTCACGGCCATAGACCTTCATGATGGCATCGCCCGCCTCGCGTGCAATGCGCTCTACCGCCTCCAGCAGTGTTTGATCGATCATCGTATCCATCCTTTACATTCGACATTAAAAAACCGCCAACAACCCAAAGATGCTAAGTCGTTGGCGGTATGACGACAGAGGCTGACTCCCCCTATCGCGACGTCAACTGCGTGTCGTTAGCTGATCAAGCCGCGCTCACGTAGCGCCTCGATTACCGCATCGGCGGCTTCTTCGGCACTCATTTCAGACGTCTTCAAATGAACGTCGGGCGACTCGGGCGCTTCATAGACGGAATCGATCCCCGTAAAGTTCTTCAATTCGCCACGGCGCGCCTTTTTGTAGAGGCCTTTTGGATCACGCGCTTCCACCACGTCCAACGGCGCATCCACATAAATCTCGATGAACTCACCCTCTTCCAACAGATCACGGGCCAACTGCCGCTCACTGCGGAACGGTGAAATGAAGGCCGACATGACGATCAGGCCCGCATCGACCATCAGCTTGGCGGTTTCTGCCACCCGGCGCACGTTCTCGACCCGGTCGGCATCGGTGAACCCCAGGTCACGGTTCAAGCCATGGCGGACGTTATCGCCATCCAGCAAGTAAGTATGCTGGCCGTTACCAAACAGCTTCTTTTCCACCAAGTTGGCAATGGTCGACTTACCCGCGCCAGACAACCCTGTGAACCATAGCACCGCAGGCTTTTGACCTTTGGCTAGCGCGCGTGCTTGCTTGTCGATATCCACGTGCTGCATATGAATGTTCTGGCTGCGGCGTAGCGCAAAGTGCAGCATGCCAGCGCCGACCGTATTGTTCGTCATACGGTCAATGAGGATGAAACCACCGGTATCCTGGTTCTCTTTATACGCATCGAACGCGACGGCGCGGTTCAAGCTAATCGTACACACGCCGATCCCATTCAAGTCCAGCTGCTTACCCGCTGTGTGCTCAAGCGTATTGACGTTTACTTGGTACTTGATATCGGTGACCGTGGCAGATACGAGCTGAGTCCCTAGTTTCATTAGGTAGGGACGTCCCGGCAGCAGCGGCGCCTCATGCATCCATACCAGCGTGGTTTCGAACTGGTCGGCGGTGTGTGCGGGCTGGTCGACGCCAGAAATGATGTCCCCACGGGAAATATCGATCTCGTCATCGAGCAGCAGCGTGATGGACTGCCCTGCGACCGCTTCCTCCAAATCGCCATCGAACGTATAGATGCGCGAGACGGTGCTGGTTTTACCCGAGGGCTGTACACGAATAGGATCACCAGGACGAACGACGCCGCTGGCGATCATACCGGTAAAACCCCGGAAATCGAGATTCGGGCGGTTGACCCACTGCACGGGCATACGGAACGGTGAACGCTGCAAGCGCTCGTCATCTACCTCGACGGTCTCCAAGTAGCCCATCAACGTGGTGCCGTGATACCACGGCATCTTCGCGCTGTGCTCGATGACGTTATCGCCCTTCAATGCCGACATCGGAATGAAGGTGATGTTTTCAAGCCCCAACTGCTTGGCGAACGCGCGGTACTCCTCGACGATTTGGTCGTAACGCGCTTTCGAGTAATCCACCAAGTCCATTTTATTGATGGCGACGATGATGTGTCGCATGCCCATGAGCGACATCAAAAAGCTGTGGCGGCGGGTTTGGGTCAGAATGCCGTGGCGAGCATCCACCATCAGAATCGCCGCATCGGCCGTAGACGCCCCGGTCACCATGTTGCGGGTGTACTGCTCGTGCCCTGGCGTGTCCGCCACGATGAATTTGCGTTTCTCGGTGGAGAAGAAGCGGTACGCCACATCGATGGTAATACCCTGTTCGCGCTCAGCGGCTAGGCCATCGACCAGCAGCGCAAAGTCCATCTCACCGCCTTGCGTTCCGTACTTTTTGGAATCGGCTTCGATGGCAGCCAGCTGGTCTTCGAACAGCAGCTTGGATTCGAACAGCAAACGGCCAATCAGGGTACTTTTGCCATCGTCCACGCTTCCACAAGTGATGAAGCGCAACAAACCTTTATGCTCGTGGGACTTCAGGTAGCCCTCGATATCTTCAGCAATCAGATCGGATGAGTGCGACATTAGAAGTACCCCTCTTGCTTCTTCTTCTCCATGGACGCCGCGCTGTCATGGTCGATCACACGGCCCTGGCGCTCGGATGTTTTGGTCAACAGCATCTCTTGAATGATCGCGGGTAGCGTGTCGGCTTCCGACTCCACGGCACCGGTCAGCGGGTAGCAGCCTAAGGTACGGAAACGTACCTTGCGCATCATGGGCACTTCACCCGGCTCCAACGGCATGCGGTCATCATCGACCATGATCAGCGCGCCATCACGCTCCACCACCGGACGCTCGGCAGCGTAATAAAGCGGAACAATGGGAATGTTCTGCAGGTGGATGTACTGCCAAATATCCAGCTCGGTCCAGTTCGAGAGCGGGAAGACACGAATGGACTCTTTAGGGTGCTTGCGCGTGTTGTAAAGCTTCCACAGTTCCGGCCGCTGATTTTTCGGATCCCAGCGGTGCTGTGCGGTGCGAAAAGAGAACACGCGCTCTTTGGCACGGGACTTCTCTTCATCGCGCCGTGCCCCGCCAAATGCCGCATCGAAGCCATACTTGTCCAGTGCTTGCTTCAAGCCTTCGGTCTTCATTACATCGGTATGAATGGCCGAACCGTGAGTGAAGGGGTTGATGTCTTTCTCCACCCCTTCCGGATTGATATGCACGATCAATTCCATGCCGATCTCTTCGGCCATCTTGTCGCGGAATTCGTACATCGCTTGGAATTTCCAGCGGGTATCGACGTGCAGCAGCGGGAAAGGAGGCGGCGAGGGGGCAAAGGCCTTACGCGCCAGATGCAGCATCACCGCTGAATCCTTACCGACGGAGTAGAGCATCACCGGGTTTTCGGTCTCGGCGACCACTTCGCGCATGATCTGGATGCTTTCCGCTTCCAGCCGCTGTAAATGGGTGAGTGATGTCATCATCTTTCCCAACGTTGTGTGAAAAACCGTTTTCAAGTGGCCGCTCGCGGCACTGCCTTAAAAACCTATGGATAAAAAGCCTTAGCGGTGTTCCAAACCGATATCTGCCGGTACCGCCACGACCGTTAACGTCGTTTGGCGGTCGAGCCACTCGGTGAGCGTTTGGCTCGCCGAGAACAGCGCGCCATGAAACACCACGGCGGCAGGCCGAGGCAGCGATGCCCACACCGCCTGATAATCGAACGCGGCAGGCGGACGCTCGTAACAGCGCATGTAGAGCTTTCCGCGTGCCCCGTGCAGGTACACTTGATAGAGCGCCCGCTGCACATGCGCCACACGTCGTACGCCGCCCTGCCAGCGCTGCTCGGCGCTCGGGTAGAGAGAGAACGTCGGGGCGACCGTTTTCTCGAACCACCGCCCTGCACGAGTGCGCTTTTTGGCTAGCGCATTCAGCTCCCAGGGGGCATGCAGCAACCCTTCGGTTTCCCACCAGTGCTCAATGGCACGCTGGGTGAGCTTTAGCCCCAAGTGCACATTCACCAAGTCGGCCAGCGCAGCGCTACTCCAGCCCGGCATGCCTTGAGGAGGCGCACCATAAAGCGCCTCCCAAAGTACGGTCTGCGCGGTAGCGCCCAGCGTATTGCCCTGCCCCTTCGTCCGGCCACGCGGCTTAACGGGTACGGCAGCCCATCCCCCTTCGCGAAAGGACTTCCACGCCGCCGAAACCGTAGGCGCAGACAACCCCGTACGTTGGCTGGCCACCGCTACCGTATGGCCATCCAAACGCAGCCTGACAGCTTTTTTACGCTGCTCATTCAGGGCTTCAGGCGACAAATGTTTAGCGCTCAACTTTAAACATAACCCCTTGCTTTAAAAACAAAAACAAAGCGAAAAATAACACTGCTAATGGTAATTATTAGACACCATCATAAAAGCCTGCGTAAAATCCAGCAAGTAGACATGTATTTTCTGTTGACATAAGGACCCCACATGACCCCCTGGGCCGTCTTGTTATCCATTACCTTGTTGTTAGTTTTATTGATTAGCGGAAAGATAAAACCTGCCATTGCGTTTGTGTCATTGGCTGCCGGTTACCTGCTGGTGGGATTCATCGATACGAGCACGTTACTCGTACAGTACACCAACCCAGCACTGGCTACGCTGCTGTTACTCTTGCTGGTATCGCTGGCGCTGGAGCGCTCGCCGCTGCTCGACTGGCTGTCTAAGCATTTACTCAAGGGCCACCCGAAATTGGCGACGGCACGGCTGATGGGCAGCACTGCCGTACTATCGGCTTTTTTGAACAACACCGCCGTCGTTGCCGCCTTTCTAGGGGCCATTACGCGCCAGCAAGGCATTGCCCCTTCACGGCTACTGATCCCACTCTCTTACGCATCGATTCTTGGCGGCATTACCACGCTGGTGGGCACCTCGACGAACCTCGTGGTGAACTCTTTTCATCTGAACGCCAGCGGCAGCGAGCTGGGAATGTTTCAGTTTAGCCTGGTGGGCATCCCGGTTGCCTTGATCACCCTGGCTGTTCTGCTATGGCGTGCCAACGCGCTCCCCCACCACCGCCCGGAAGACACGGAAGAGAAGCTCTCGTATTTCTTGGCCGCCGATGTGGAAGCCGAATCTCCCATGATTGGCCAAAGCATCGAGCAGAACGGGCTACGCAGCCTAGATGGTCTCTACCTACTAGAAATTGAGCGTCAAGGCAGGCTGATCAGCCCCGTGGCTCCCGATGAACAGCTACAGGCTGACGACACGCTGGTATTTACCGGTGAAGTCAGCAAAGTGCAGGCACTGCAGCGCTTTCCTGGCCTCAACCTGTTTGGGCACCAAGCCGATAACCTGCTCGCTACCAACCTGGTCGAAGTGGTGATCTCGCATGAGTCGGAATTAGCGGGTAAGACACTGCAAGACGTCGATTTTCGCAGTATGTTTAGCGCAGGTGTGGTGGGTATTCGTCGCGGAGACAAACGTTTAGAGGGACAATTAGGTAAAATCCCTCTCCGGGTAGGCGACTGTTTATTATTGGCCGTCAGCGCGGATTTTCGTCAGCACCGTAACCTCGACCGTAACTTTCATTTACTGAGCGGCAGCTTTACACGCCCACAACTTAACCGTAAGGAAAGCCTGATCACCCTAGGTGGTTTTGCGGCCGTCATTTCTTTGGCGGCGGCTAACTGGCTGCCGCTGTTTCACGGTTTACTCATTCTGCTAGGCGCGCTACTACTGCTGAAAGTGATCAGCATGGCCGAACTGCGCAGGCGTTTCCCTTTCGAACTATGGCTCATCATTGGCTCTGCCCTGGCCATCGCCCAGGCACTGGAAAACTCCGGCGCGGCGGCATTGCTCGCCGATGGCATGCAGGCCATATTCAGCGGTTATGGCATTTATGCCGCCTTTATCGGCTGCTATTTATTGACATTACTGCTCACGGAAACGGTCACCAACAACGCCGCCGCCGCGCTGGCCTTTCCCATTGCATGGAGCACAGCACACGCGTTTGGGGCGGATCCACTTCCCTTTGTCATGGCCGTTGCCTACGGTGCGAGTGCTTGCTTCCTAATTCCGTTTGGCTACCAAACCCACCTCATGGTGTATTCACCAGGGCGCTACAAAATCACCGACTTTTTCAAGATCGGCTTGCCTATTAGCCTCACCTATTCAGCGGCAGTGCTGCTAATTACGCCGCTAGTATTCCCCTTTTAGTGATGGATAGATTTTTACAAAAAAGCCGCTGCAGCGAGAGCTGAGCGGCTTTTTTGTTGCTTGGAGATGCGTTATACGTCGTAACCCGCCTCGCGGGCAAGCGTAGTATTGGCCTGCAGCCAGCCCTCGATGTGCCCGCAATCAAAGGTGCGGCCATGCATACGGAACGCCTGCACGGTTTGGCCTTCCTGCATCAAGCGGTCGATGGCATCGGTTAGCTGGATTTCATTACCCGCACCCGGCGGCTGATCGCGCAGCAGCTCCATAATGCGGTACGGCAGCACATAGCGGCCAATCACCGAAAGCCGTGACGGCGCGTCTTCCGGTTGGGGCTTTTCCACCACGCCACGCATAGTGGCGCTCTCCCCCGCCGCTGGCTCGTCGCAATCCACAATGCCGTAACGGTAAACGTCTTCTTGCGGTACTGCTTCTACCATGATTTGCGACGCATCGGAGGCTTCCCAGCGCTCGACCATACTGCCTAAATCACACGCGCTGCTGCCTACCTGCGGCTTGACCAGCACGTCCGGCAGGATCACCGCGAACGGCTCGTCTTTATCTAACAGGTGGGAAGCGCAGTAAATGGCATGGCCTAGCCCTTTCGCATTGGGCTGACGAACGCTGGTCACTTTCAACTTTTTAGGAGAAATGGCCGAAAGCGTTTCCAACAGCGCATTTTTACCCTTGCTGGCCAGGGAGTGTTCGAGTTCGAAATGGACATCGAAGTGGTCTTCAATCGCCGACTTGCCCGCACGTGTAACCAAAATAATTTCGTTGATACCCGCCGCCAGCGCTTCTTCCACTACGTGTTGGATAAGAGGACGATCCACCACCGGCACCATCTCTTTAGGAATCGCCTTACTGATCGGCAGCAGGCGGGTGCCAAACCCCGCGACCGGAATAATCGCTTTGCGTACTTGAGTCATCATTAACGTCCTTTTATTGAGCGTGCCTTCCACGAGAAGTCATAAACATCGAACCACGCCAAACGATATGCAATAGACATGCCGAACAATATAGCAGGAACGCAGCTACCGGCGCGAGCCTGGGTGCCACCATCGGCACTCCTGCGGAGTGCTTCGCGGGTGCGCTTCGCTTACGCCGCGCTACGGGGGCCTACCTAGAGTGCTGCGAACCATTAGAGCGGAGTGCCTGCCCCGTAGCGCGGCGTAACGACTGAGCGAGAGCAACGAGCGAAGGAGGCACCCGCGAAGGCGGCGGGTAGCCGCCTGGATGAAGCCGCCGTGAATGATCATACCTCTGTGCCACCATCGGCACTCCTGGCGGAGTGCTTCGCGGGTGCGCTCCGCTTACGCCGCGCTACGGGGGCCTGCCTAGAGTGCCGCGGACCATTAGAGCGGAGTGCCTGCCCCGTAGCGCGGCGTAACGACTGAGCGAGAGCAACGAGCAAATGAGGCACCCGCGAAGGCGGCGGGTAGCCGCCTGGATGAAGCCGCCGTGAATGATCACAACTCAGTGCCAAGATCGGCACTCCTGGAGGAGTGCTTCGCGGGTGCGCTCCGCTTACGCCGCGCTACAGGTTCCTACCTAGAGTGCCGCAGACCATTAGAGCGGAGTGCTTGCCCCGTAGCGCGGCGTAACGACTGAGCGAGAGCAACGAGCGAAATGAGGCACCCGCGAGGGCGGCGAGTAGCCGCCTGGATGAAGCCACCGTGAATGATCACACCTCGATGCCAAGATCGGCACTCCTGGCGGAGTGCTTCGCGGGTGCGCTATCGCTTACCACGCGCTACGAGTGTCTGCACCGCCCCGTAGCGCGGCGTAACGACTGAGCGAGAGCAACGAGCGAAGGAGGCACCCGCGAAGGCGGCGATAGCCGCCTGGATCAAGCCACCGCGAATGATCACATCTAGGTGCCACCATCGGCACTCCTGGCGGAGTGCTTCGCGGGTGCGCTCCGCTTACGCCGCGCTACAGGTTCCTACCTAGAGTGCCGCGGACCATTAGAGCGGAGTGCTTGCCCCGTAGCGCGGCGTAACGACTGAGCGAGAGCAACGAGCGAATGAGGCACCCGCGAGGGCGGCGATAGCCGCCTGGATGAAGCCACCGTGAAGGATCACACCTCAGTACCAAAATCGGCACTCCTAACGGAGTGCTTCGCGGGTGCGCTCCGCTTACCACGCGCTACGAGTGTCTGCACATCCCCGTAGCGCGGCGTAACGAAAGAGCGAGAGCAACGAGCGAATGAGGCACCCGCGAAGGCGGCGATAGCCGCCTGGATAAGGCCACCGTGAAGGCTCACACCTCAGTACCAAAATCGGCACTCCTAACGGAGTGCTTCGCGGGTGCGCTCCGCTTACCACGCGCTACGTGAACTACTTACCCTTTCAACACGCCAGATAACAGCGAGGTGGCACTTTCAATCAGCTCGTCGAGATGCTGCGGCCCTTTGAAGCTTTCGGCGTACACTTTATAGAGCGATTCCGTGCCACTAGGGCGTGCCGCGAACCAGCCGTTTTCGGTGGTGACTTTCAAACCACCAATGGCGGCTTGGTTACCCGGTGCTTTGACCAATACGGCGGTGATGGGGTCGCCTGCCAAGGTGGTGTCGGTGATGCTATCGGCGGTGAGGTTTTTAAATGCGGCTTTCTCTTCTGCGCTGCAGGCGGTATCAACCCGTTTATAGAACGGCTCGCCAAAGCGTTCGGTGAGGGTTTGGTAATACTCACTGGGCGTTTTGCCGGTAACGGCCATAATCTCAGCGGCCAGCAAGCACAGCGCGATACCGTCTTTATCGGTAGACCACGCTTTCCCTTCTTGGGTAAGTAGGCTCGCGCCAGCGCTCTCTTCACCACCAAAGGCTAACCAGCCTTCATGCAGGCCATCCACGAACCACTTGAAGCCAACCGGCACTTCAAACAGCTCACGGTTGTGCGAAGCCACAACGCGGTCGATCATCGAAGAAGAGACCAGCGTTTTACCGATTTTCAGCGAATCGCTCCACTGCGGGCGATGGCTAATCAGGTAATCCACACACACCGCTAAAAAGTGGTTCGGATTCATCAACCCGTTGGCATCCACAATGCCGTGGCGGTCGGCGTCCGGGTCGTTGCCAAAGGCGATATCGAAGCGGTCTTTAATCTTCAGCAGATTCAACATGGCATCCGCGCTGGAGCAGTCCATGCGGATCTTGCCATCGTGATCGGGCGGCATAAAGCTGAAGCTGGCATCAATAGTGGTGTTCACGACTTCCAGGTGCAGGCCGAAATGCTCACCAATCGCCTGCCACACCGGCAACGCCGTGCCACCCATGGGGTCCACGCCCAGAGTTAAGTTAGCTTTTTGAATCGCCGCCATATCCACCACGCTGCCCAACTGCGCTACATAATGCGCGGTGAAGTCATACTCCTGCACCTGGGCCAGCGCCTCTTCCAACGACACCAGAGCAATATCGCTCAGTTGGCACAGCAGGTAGGCATTGGCACGCAGTTCGATCCAGCGGGTCGCTTCGGTATCGGCGGGGCCACCGTGGTACAGGTTGTACTTGATGCCGCCATCTTCCGGCGGATTGTGCGAAGGCGTGATGATCAACCCATCGGCCTTGGCAGCAGGGTCACCCAGCGGGTGCTGAGTGTTGTAATGGATGATGGCCTGGCTGACCAGCGGGGTTGCCGTATAACCATGCCCCTTCTCAACCAACACCGGCACCTGGTTGGCCACCAGCACACGCAGCGCACACTCCCAAGCGGGGCGTGAAAGTGCGTGGGTATCTACGCCCAGAAACAGCGGCCCCTGATAGTTCTCTTCCTTGCGGTAGTCCACCACCGCCTGGGTAATCGCGATGATATGTGCCGCGTTGAACGTACGCTCGGTGGCGCGGCCACGGTGGCCAGACGTACCAAAGGCGATGCGTTCCTTCACGACACTGGCATTCGGCGTTTGCTCATGAAATGCCTGGATAATGGCGTCCATCTGCTTCTCCCTTGCGTGAATCGCCACTCCTGTTGTGCGTTATCCAACGCGCACCTTTCAACATGACGACATGACTCATGAATAAAAACAATTCAAGACTAACCCACACTTTGTTCTGGTCAAGTCAGAGCGGACACATTTTCAGTAAGCGCTCCACCAACCTTGCAGTTACCCATAAGTGTTTGATGCTGAATATTTGACAACCCAGCCTTCTTCAACGAGCTCGCCTCCCACTGACCCGTGCTGCGGGCAAAGGAGACTGCCCGCGCTCCTCCCCCTTACCCTTACAAGCGAAGCTCTCACCCCTTACAGCTTAAGGCTTACGGCTTCCTGTGGGATGAAAAAAGAATATCATCCTATGATGGTGCCTAACCCCTTGATTTATGGTCAGGAGCAGTCATGCCGGCAAGGTAAAGTATCATCCTTTCTTGCCTTGTCTACTCGCGGAAGAGATCAGCGTGACTACCAGTACGAGCCAAGTGCAGTTCCTCATCCACTACGCGATACAGCAGCAACCAATCGGGTTCGATGTGGGCATCTCGGTATCCCTTCCAGTTCCCCCGTAATGGGTGATCCTGGTAAGCATCCGGCAAGGGAGCTTGCTCGAGCAGCAGACCCAGCAAGCACCGGAGCTTATCCATGTCCTTGCCGCGTTTCTGGACCCGCTTCACATCTCGCTTGAACTGGCTGGAACGTACTGGGGTTAGCATCAGATGCCCAGGTCCTCGAACAGCGCATCCGCGCTATCAAAGCGCTTGCCCTTGCCGGCTTCCAGCTCTTCCAGAACCTTGGCCGTAGTGGCGTTCGGCACCTGCACGGCAAACGGCAGGCGCTTTTCGTCGGCGATCCGCAGCATCAACAGGCGTATGGCGTCGGACACGGACAGACCCATAGCCTCCAGGGCAACGGTGGCGCGCTCTTTGGTTTCGCTGTCGATGCGGGCTCGGACCACGGTATCAGCACTCATGACTCTCTCCTTCTCTTTCGTAGCCACTTTGTAGCCACATTATAGCCGGGCTACGCCGCCTTGTCATCAGGCACCGAGGGTAAACGCTTGTAGACGGCCTGAACTCACCTATTGGCCAGCTGATCTCGTATAACCTTTTGATAATAGGCGCTTAGCTGTTTCTTTTTCTGCCTTAACGCATCGATTTCGGATCTCGTCAGCGGTTCTAAAGCCGACGAGATAACTTGCCTCGTTGGCGGTGAGGGCTGGGATGTGTATTCCGAAGATATTTTTGATTTCATCACCTATTCACCATTCACAAATCACCACTCACCACTCACCACTCACAAATCACCATTAACCACTCGACTTCCGTAAGGCCTGACGGGCCCACACGAACGAAGCGTGCTTTCTCAGTTCTCAACCACGCTACCGCGCCTGCCAAAAAGTAATTGTGTGCGCTGGGTCACCGATGCGCTGTGCATCCATGGCCGCCTGTTTTGCCATTTTAACGGTCGCCTCAGGGTGGTTGAGCAATTGCTGCATCGCGGTGTGCCATTCGTCAGGGGAATCCCCTGCTAGCAGGCCGTTTTCGCCATGGCGAACCACCTCTGTATAGGGGTAGCGATTGGAGTAGATGCCTACTCCGCCCATAGCAGCAATATCCAAAAACTTGATAAACGATTTTCCCTGATTGAACGGCGTTGCTAATAGCGGTGCCAAACCAATGTGTATTCGTCGCTGGCGTTGGTACTGCTGAAAAGCCTGCCAGGGTAACGGCGCTGGGGCTTTTACCCGTGGCAGCGCCGCCAACCGCTTGGGAATATGTTGGCCTAGCATGATTTCAAGCTCGGTATCATCACGCTGCTTTTGCAGTGCTTCCAAGGCAGGTGTGATATGCAGTAAATCCTGAAGGTGCGCCCGCGTACCGTGAAAGCCTATCTGCCACGGCGTTTCTGAAGAAGCGGTAACCGATAAGTGCTCCTGGCTCGGCAATGGCGCCAGCAACGGCGGTGTAAGCACTGAAACCTTGGCGTGGCGCGGGGTAAAGTAGCTTGCCAGTTGGTCGCTGCATGCCACCACCTCATCGGCCAGGGCCAGTAAGCGGGGCTGAAGGCTGGCGATCCCCGCCATACGTTTGCGATAAGCGCTGGGTAGCGTGGCATCAACGGCGGCAGCGGCAATATCATCATCAATCAAATAAACGATATAACCAAAAGCATTACGGTTGCGCTCTAGCCAGCGCAGCCAGCTTAACGGCAGCGAGCGGCATAACAGCAGGTTTACCCCGGCGAAGCGGTGCTTGAAGGAGCGCCCGTGCAGCCGCGCAGCGCCAAAAGAGCGAGAAACAGGACAGCGCTCGGTTAACACGCCCTGGTAATTCAGTGCAGGCGCGGCGGACTCATGGAAATAGATATCTTCGGTTGGCCGCGCACCGTCGCTGAGAACGACCCAGTGAATGTGGCTACTCACGATGCATCCTTTTTTAATCCATTAATCGAGTGATGCACACACCGTAGCGCGTAACCGATACTGGCCCCCACCAGCCCCGGCACCACTTCGCTTACCGCTCGCGACACAACTCCTCACCCTTCAGTACTCATCCCTAACGGAGCGAAAAATCTTCATGCACCAGCGTTAAATTAGGATTATAAGCAGGGTCATTATCCAACTGAGCTGCCCACGTCTCACGCATGTAGGCAACTTCCCCAGCAGCACGGGCACGCTTCTTAGCGTTGTCGTCGGCCCCGCGTGAGATAGACTCATGGTGATAAAGCTCGGCATAGGGGGTCCACAGGTTACGGTAACCGGCCTCACGCACCTTCAGGCAGAGGTCAACATCGTTGAAAGCGATAGCCAAGTGCTCTTCGTTAAGGCCGCCCACTTCCTCGAACACTGCCTTACGTAACAACAAGCAGGCCGCAGTGACTGCTGAGAGGTTATGCGCCAGATGCAGCCGCGTGAAGTAGCCCGGCGAGTTACGGTCGAAATATTTGTGGGCGTGCCCTGCTACCCCGCCGATGCCAAGAATAACGCCTGCGTGTTGAACCGTATCGTTAGGGTAATAGAGCTTCGCCCCCACGCAACCGATCTCCGGCCGGCACACCTGACGCACCATTTCATCCAGCCATTCACTGTTGATTGGCTCGATATCATTATTCACCAGACCCAGGATCTCACCGCGGGCATAGCGCGCCCCGAAATTATTGATCGCCGAGTAGTTAAATGGCTCATTCCAGTGCAACACGCGTACCCGCTTATCGCGGCTTGTCACGTCACGCATATAGTCCAGCGTAGCGGTACAGCTACTCTGGTTATCGAGAATCAGCACTTCCAGGCGCGGATAATCGGTACGCTCGAGAATAGCATCCACACACGGTTTGAGGATCTCCACTCGATCCCGGGTGGGAATCATCAGGCTAACCAGCGGTGGCTGCTCAGGTAATGGCCAACGCACCTGGTAGGTATTAGCGAAGTGGCCAAGCTGTACCTGTACATCCGGAATCTTTTGCACCAGGTTATCGTGCACCGCCTTAAGTCCCGCCGTGCTGGTATAATCCTTCTCGCCGCTCTCCAGCGCCGTGGAACCCGCCCCGGCACGCCAGTTGTAAAGTACATAGGGGACATGCACAATCTGCTCGGGTGCCAGTCGCTCGCACACTCGTAGCGCCAAATCATGATCCTGACTGCCCTCGAAACCCTCTCGGAAGCCACCCACCTCGCGCACCAGCCCAGTGCGATACACGGCAAGGTGGCCAATATAGTTCTGCGCCAGCAGTAAGTCCGGGTTCCACTGCGGTTTGAAGTGTGGGTCGAAACGCTCACCGGCCTCGTTGAGCTTGTCCTCATCGCTGTAGAGTAGGCCTACATCGGGATGACGGTGCAGCGCCTCGGCAACATGAAACAACGCATAAGGGGTAAGGCAATCATCGTGGTCCAACAGCGCGACGAATTCACCTTGCGCCAATTCAAGAGCGCTGTTGCTAGCCGCACAGATATGGCCGTTATGCTGACGATAGTCGACCTGAATACGTGAGTCCCGTTGGGCAAACTCCGCCAGTACTTGGCGAACCTCTGCGTTCGTCGAGGCATCATCGGCGATGCACAGCTGCCAATGAGGGTAGTGCTGCGCCAGTACCGACTCCAAGCACTCGCGAAGCCATTCGATGCGTGGGTTATAGACCGGCACCACCACCGAAATCAACGGCTTTCTCGGCAGCTTCTCAATCACCCGCTGCACACGCTCGGCCGAAAGCTCACGGCGCCCTTCCAACCATTTGTTGTAACTATAGCGCGCAGTTTGCCGCTCGAAGGTAGCCTCATAGTGTCTCAGAGCCAGTTCACGCCAGTGCACGCCGGCTTCACGGGCCTGGCGCCTCAATTCAGGTAGCACCTCGCCCTTTGCCACGCCGCGGTATGCATGGTGCATATTGGCCAAGCGCTGCGCTAGGCGGTCGTGGGCAAACATAGGGGTCAACCATGCGATTCGCAAATGGGTCAGCGAAAAGCATCCCTCAGTGTCCATGGGGTCGAAGCGCAACGCCTTGAGCTTTCGCGGCACATAGAAAAGTCGCTTGCTGATCCGCCCGCTCTTCAGCGGCAGATAGACGCTCTGCGCCTCGCTGAAGCCTGTGCCGGTATCCAGATAGAGCTTCACCGACACCGTGGCCTGGTCATGCTCCATGGCCACCTCCAGCATCTGCCAGCCAGGTAGCGGCAGATGGCGAGTAAGCCAAAACTGCGGGTCCTCACCCGTAGCTTCCCAGGTATAACCAGTCATCTGAGTATCTGCGCGAACCAGGTGGTTACGAGCCTTAAAGTCAACGATCGGGCGGCGTACCAACGGGGTATCTTGCAGGCTTTTAGCCAGTAATACCGAGGCTTTTTCCACAAGCTGGGAATTACGCATGGTCATGAACGACCTGCCTTGGGCGCCTGATCCATCAGTGCCGCTCGGCTAGCCTGCTGCCCCCAGTGTTTCTGCTCAATGCGAGCCTTAATGTGCTGTATCCCTTTACCTTCGGGGCGCTTGGCAGAGGCGCGCTCTATCACAAATAGCGCATCCTCAAAAAGACCCTGGCGCTCAAGCAGTACGGCCATCTCTCTCAGACAGTCGGCTTCGCGAGCGTTTTCTTTATTCAGCGTATTGCGCTGGTGCGCAGTCAAACCAGGTGTTGATTTCGCACCGCTCGGTTCACTAAATTCAATGCCGAGTATGTCCAGTAGCTTGCAGAAGGCATAGTCGTTGCGCCCTTGGTCGCGCAGGGCCACTGCGCGCTGTTGAATTTCCAGTGCGACCTCCGGCGCATCGGCTTCTAGCGCTGCCAACGGAGCCGCCAGATCCAGCCAGTGAGTGTCTGGTGCGTGGCTCTGTTCGAGCGGCACCTCAGCGGCCGCTTGCAGTTCAGGGAAACGTTCAACCACGTGCGCCATTTGCTTAAGCAGATGCTCTTCAAGGCGCTCGCGCACTTCCTCAGTAAGATCGGCCATGGTATAGCCAGTCTCTCCGCGCGCGCGATCTGAATAGCCTTGAAGGCTCCAATCTACCTGGTGAGCTAGCGCAGAGGGCATACTCTCCAATACGGTATTGAGAAGCCGTTTTAGCTCGAGCGCGGACTTCACATAACTGCGGTTGGTCATGCCCTGAGTTTGCTCCAGCAATCCACTAATCCGCTTCTCTGGAATGCCCAGAGCCTGCAAGAAGCGCTCTTCTACAGGCAAACCACCAGCGCTGGGCGACTGGTAGGCCATAAAGTGGCAGTTATCATCCCCAAATGCGTCGGCCCACTGTAGCAACGGCAAACCAGCCAGATGGCCAGTGGAACGCCCTAACAGATCAGGCAACAGCGCCCCCAAGCGCTGGGTGCTGAAATGGCGCTTGATGCCCTGATTATGGTTGGCCAGCAGATACTCGACCGGGTGACGCAGAAACGCCACCACCTTGACCCGCAGCCCCCGGCATAGCTCGGCCATGGCCTCATGCTGGCCATACAGCGCCTCGGCAGAGAGCAGAAGAGCCGCCTTGCGCGCGCGTGCTTCCTTCAGCCAGCGTTGTAGAGTCGCAGCCGCCTGCTCATGCTTGCCGTTCAACAAGGCTCCGGCGAGCTGGGTGTGGCCGCCGGACACGCCGTTGACATCCAACGGATGCTCGGGGTAGTAGTAACCCAATGTCAGCAGCTCATCACGCTGGCCGACGCAGAAACGCTGGATAGCAGAAGAGCCACACTTGGGAGCACCGATGTGGAGCACGACCTCGGCGGGCCTTGCGGAGCTTGCAGCAGAACGCAAGCTCTTAATGGCATTTTTGATCATTGAAAAAACACTCGATTGGTGAAATCGACTCGAGACGCATGGCGACCGGACGAGACTCCGCTTCACCATGATGTGGTAGTCATGCCACTGCTCGTTAGTGAAGCATCTTCTTTTCCCACGCCCAGGCGTGGCGGATGATGGTGTCGAGATCCGCATACTGCGGCTGCCAGCCGAGCTCGCGCCGGGCCAGGGTGGCATCGGCCACCAGCTGGGCCGGGTCGCCGGGGCGACGGCTGCCCTCCTCCACCCTCAGCGTGCGGCCATCCTCAGCCACCACGCGCTCCACCGCCTCGATCACCTGCTGGACGGAGTAGCCCTGGCCATTGCCCAGGTTATAGGCCAGCGCCCCCTGCTTGTCGCCCTGCACCAGGGCACCCAGTGCCAGGGCATGGGCGCTGCACAGATCCTCGATGTGGATATAGTCGCGAATGCAGGTGCCATCCGCGGTAGCGTAATCCCGGCCAAACACGGTGATGCTGTCCCGTCGGCCGGAGGCCGCCTGCAGGATCAGCGGGATCAGGTGGGTTTCCGGGTCGTGGCACTCGCCGAGCTCGCCTTCCGGATCTGCTCCGCAGGCATTGAAGTAGCGCAGGCATACCGAGTTAAGGCCGTGGGCCGCATGGAAATCCTGCAGCATGCGCTCCACCATCCACTTGCTGGCGCCATAGGGATTGATCGGCCGCTGCGGATGCGCCTCGTCGATGGGCACATACTCCGGCTCGCCGAAGGTCGCCGCGGTGGAGGAGAAGATGAAGTGCTTCACGTCGTGGCGCACCATCACCTCCAGCAGGTTGAGGGTATTGGCCACGTTGTTGCGGTAGTACTTGCCCGGATCCTGCATCGACTCGCCCACCAGGCTTGCCGCGGCAAAGTGCATCACCCCATCGAAGCGGTGCTCGGCAAACAGCCTTTCCAACAGCGCGGTATCCGCTAGATCGCCTACCACCAACTCGCCATGACAGGCCAGCTCGCGAAAGCCTGTGGTGAGGTTATCCAGCACCACCACCGAGTGGCCAGCCCGGGCCAGCTGTTTGACCATATGGGAACCGATATATCCGGCGCCGCCTACTACAAGAATCTGCATGGGTTACTCCGTTAACGCCTGGATATCCTGTCGTACTGTAATGCCTTCACTGGCCACCCAGCGCTGCCAGTTCCCCACCTCGCTCCAGCCGCTCAGAAACACGAAATCCAGCCCGGCGGCGCTCGCAGCTTGATAGTCGTACTTGCTATCCCCCAGGAAGAGCGCCGGCTGCTGGATATTGGCAGAGGTCAGCTCACGGGCCAGGATCTCGTCCTTGGTATCGGGGCTGCCGAAAATGCCGCCGTCAAACCACTCTGCAATGCCGCGTTGGGCAAACACGTCACGCAGCTCGGCTTGGTCGCCGCCGGAGACGATCAACCAACGAGCGTTGGGGGTCTGCTCTCGGAGCGCTTTCAACCCCGGGGCCACCTCGCAGCTCAAGAGCCCATCTTGCACATAACCGGCATAGGCCTGCAGCAGCCGCCCCAGGCCAGGCACTGGGCCGGCGGGATTCCGCTGCTCTGCATAGTCAGGAACGATCTGCTCCAGGAAATGGGCAAACTTCTTGTAGCGCGACACCCCGCCGTTGGCGACGTGATAATCGACCATGGACTGGGCAGCGGCTTCCCCGTAGGGCAAGGTGGCCTGGTAGAAGGCTGCGGTCTTGACCTTGTTGGAGTCCAGCACCACACCATCGCAGTCAAAGACCAGGGTGGTGTAGTCGGTGACCGGGTGGTTCATGCGGGCACCCGGCCGGCCTGGCGCAGCGCGGCCTCCACCTTGGCCACATCCTCGGGCACATCCACCGCCAGGCTACCGGGCTGGGTTTCCACCATGCGGATGGTCTTGCCCAGCTCCAGGAAGCGCAGGATCTCGATATCCTCGGCGTGCTCCAGTTCGCTCTTGCGGCCGAAAGCACGGAAGGCGGCCAGCTCCTCCCGGGTGAAGGCGTAGACGCACACCTGTTTCTTGTACCGCTTGGGCGCGCACTTGGCGTCCTTGAAGCCCGGCAGGGCCACCCGCGACATGTAGACCAGCTCGTCACGCTCGTTGGTGATCACCTTGGGAATATTGACGCTGTGCGGGTCTTCGTTGTCGCCCACCCAGCTGACGCCGTTGATGATGGCATCCATGTTAGCCAGCTTGGCGTCGCGCACCTTGAGAATATCGGCCGGATCGGCCAGCGGTTCATCGCCCTGAACGTTGATGTAGATATCCGCCTCAACCTGCTCGGCGGCCTGGGCCAGGCGGTCGGTGCCGGTCAGCGCATCATCGCTGGTCATCACTGCCTGAAAGCCGGCGGCTTCGACGACCTCGGCAATGCGGCTATCTTCGGTGGCGACATAAACATTCTCGGCTCCGACGGCACGGGCCGAGAGTTCAGCAACCCACAGGACCATTGGCTTGCCCAGCAGGGGCACCAGCGGTTTGCCCGGATAGCGGCTAGAGCCATAGCGGGCGGGAATCATGACCACACTACGCATAGCGGCCTCTTGTTCGTGAAGTTAAAAAGAAATGTTCCATGAGATTGAACGTGTAAGCACCTCAGAGCGCATAGACCGACTCGCTGTGCAGCCCGTAGCGTGTAGGAGTAATCGCCGTGATCGGCAGGGCCCCATCGGCGGCCTGGTACTGCTCCAGCAGCTGCTGCATCTCGCGGCTGCGCGGATCGTCGGCGCCATAGCCGTCGAAACCGGCCATCAGGATGCGGGAGGCCTGGCCGCTGGTGGCGACCGCCAGGGCATAGGCCACCACCAGCGATGTAGGTGCCGTACAGTGCGTCTCGGCAAACGCAAAGCCATCCGCCTGCACGTTCAGGCCGAAGTCCAGCACCTGCTTCTCGCCCAGCGAGTCACGCACATCTGACGGCAGCATAGAGTAAGGCGTAATCAGCGGCTGGGGCAGCCGGGTATGCGCCTCGCAGTCCGCCAGCAGGCGCACCGGGTGACAGGCCACCCGCAGGTCGATCAGTTCGGCATCGATGGCGCTCTGGGTGTTGAGGGCCAGTACCAGCGGTTTATGGTCGCGAATGTAGCGCTCCAGGGCCCCGCGGTGGCGGGCCACGCCCGGCCCGGTACCCAGCAGCAGCACCTCGCGCCCGGCAAAGTGCTCCTTGGGTGACCATTGCCCCTTCGGTTCGCCGCGGTAGAAGTGGCGGGCTGCATCCAGGGTGTTAAGGCTAAACTTCTTGCCGCCCTCCACCCGCAGGTGCTCGATCACCGCCAGCACGTCTTCCTCGCTGTAGCGGGAGTCGCTGAGCATCTCCTGGATGTAGGTGGGGTGAATGCCGTACTTACCCGCCAGGTAGTAGTAGGGGTTGGTGCCCCAGCCATAGTGAGCCTGCATGGGCTTGAAGTGCTCACGCAGCAGCACCATCAGCGGCACCATGTTGACCGGCTTGCCACGACGCTCGGCGATCTCGATGGCTAATTCCTCGGTGCGCGCGTTACCCGGCCCACGGCCCATGCCGGTAACGGTGGAATCCACCCAGGTCACCCCCTCGTCAAGCGCGCGCAGGGTGTTGGAGAGCGCCAGGCCCAGGTTGTCATGGGTATGAATGCCCATGGGACCCTCCCACTCGCTGCGGAACCACTGGATGATCTGCGCCGCCTGATCCGGGTTCATACTGCCCATGCTGTCGGCGAAGTAGAGCGCATCCATCGGGTAGGCCTTGGCCTGACGGGCTAGTGCCTTCACCTCCTCCTCGGTGCGATCCGCCACCTGCATCAGGTTGAAACCGACCTGATAACCGCGCTCCTTGAGCCAGGTGACCGCCGGCAGCGCCTTCTCGAATTCATGCACATGGCAGGCGATACGTACCAAGTCTACGGGAGAATCCGCCGCCACATTGGGGAACAGCCGCGCCAGTGCCTCCTGCTGGGGCACTTCGCCCACCAGCTCGTTGCCGTTGACCATCACGCCCACGGTCAAGCCGGGCGGAATGGTCAGGCTGCGGATAAACGCATCGGTAGTGAAAGCGCAGGGGCCCTGAAAGCCCTGATTCTTCAGCGTGCGGAAGCCTAGCTCCACCACATCCACCCCGGCGGCCTGCATGGCGTCGAGGTATTGATGGATCAGCTCGGGAGAGAAATCCCAAGCATTGTAGTAGCCGCCGTCGCGGAAGGTGCAGTCTAGAAACATAAGATTCATCATTTTTCCTTTTGGCTGGCGCTCTCAATAATAGCCTGATACTCAAGCACCTTTCTCTTGATAAAAGGGCCTGAGGGCCGAAGCTCCAATGCTTTTTGCATTATTTTGAGGGCGGTTTCAATATCACCAGACTGCTCGAAAGATAACGCGACTTCACGCAGGATATCAGGGCTTTTGTGTGTGGGCTTGACTCGATTTTCAATAGCTGTGAACGCCATTAGCTTCTGCTTTTGAGCCTTTTGTTGTTTATCATAGTGTTTAGCAACTTCTTCAACTGGAGGAACTTCAAGCGGTTTAATATTGGTACCCTTAATTTTATTGAGCACTTCTGCTGTAAGATTAAAAATGTGCTGCCAAGGAATGTGATAGCTAGACAAGTCCGCTCTTTCTTTACCTTCTATTTGTACATCGATAACATACTTTTTATCAGACTTCTTTATGGTTTCTGGATAACTATCAGGGAACGTGAAAAACCTTGTGTTTGAGTGAAGGGTTCCTGGCTTTTTACAGAAGCGCAGTGGTACCATGCAACCTGTGCCAGCATTGGCTATAAAGAGATCGACAGTACTACAAACCCGAACTTTATGGCGATAATCCTGCCCAATGAGTGATTGTATTCTACATTGACCTTCTAACCGATTCTCTATTTTTTTAAGAACGGCTTCGTCATCGGCATTGCGTATGGTGTTACCTTCAGACGCTGTCATGCCATCTACGTATAATTCAATCTCATTAAAGTGAGGCAATAGTTTTTTGATTATATTTTCTGCACCATCGACTTGTTGCAGCCAACTTCTTTTCTGGCCAGTTATCCCATACCAAATCCTGAGTGCATTAACTTCTCCTGAAAAAACAAAATTTTTAACAGCATTGTTATAAACAGCCTTTTCCATTTTTTCATTAAGCTCTTTTACTCGACCACTACTTCTCTGGCTTAATGTATTATTCCCTATTACGGCTGGAAATAAGAGAACATTATCGTCAACAAAGCTACTCACTTCATTAATTTTAAAAAAACTTTTTTCCTCACGAAGGGGTTTATATAATTCGCCATTATTTAATTCTTTTAAAAAACAAAAATATTTCAAATGGTCGTAAAAAAAAATGATACGGCCTAGCCTGGCCGAGCAAAAATCCAAAACGCCTATTTTCAAACCTCAAATATTTTGACTTCAATTTATGAAGATTTTTAATTTTATCAACAACTGGACTTTCAATAGATAAGGATGCTTTAAAATGATACTCATTAGTCAGTATATAATCTATAAATCCTTGGCATTGCCCGAAAACCCATGGAAACTTGTTCCCACTATCTACCATAAAAACAAAATTAGCCATTCCATGCTGAACACTATAGACAGCTCTAGTTATTACATCGGAGAAAATTGGATGCGGAAGTTCAAAATAATCTTGCTCTAATTTTCGCTCCCATATTTTTAGCAAACCATCCACATCTTTATTTCGCTGCATAGCGATAATCTGGCTTAACTCATCGTCACCTGTTGTGTCAAAATTCTTAACCTCAAAACTTTCTTTCCAGTTCTCAAGAGAGCTTAAAAAACGATCTATTTGTTCACTCATTTAATTCTCCCGTGCTAGTAACGTAGCAAACCATCTTCTGCCCACGCGGGTGGTTCCAGTCACCTATATATTCCGCCTGCCAACCAGCCTCTATTCCAAACTGTTCCATCTGCGCTCGAGTGTATTCAAATTTGGCATGGCTGTGGCTGGTGTCCATCTCGCCCATTTGAGGGGTTTCGCACTCAAAGAAAGTTGCAAAAAACGTAAGCGGCTTGTCGCCTGCGAAGGCTTTGAGATTTTTCAGGCAGGCCTTAATGTCCTCTTCCACCAGGTGCGTAAACAACGATTGGGCAATGGCATAGTCGGGCACTTTGCTAAAGTGATCAAACTCAAAGCAATCGCTTATTACAAATTCTGGCTGTTTTTCTGACTGTTCGGCTTTGCCTAGCTCATGTTCAATACCGCGGTTGATTAGCGCTTGTTCTTTATCCAGACCCAAGTAATTGCCGGGGTTTAGGTAGTTGATAAAGTGCACCCCACCGCGCAGTGAGCCGCAGGCGATATCGAGAAGGGTGTGTTCAGGCTTTAGCCCCTGGGCTACCAGGAAATTAAACTGCAACTGGCCAACTTCTTCCCACAGCCCGCCCACATAAGCACGATGGCCGATGGCGTTGATGGTCTCGATCCCTTCTGGGGGGCCCTAGTGCGACAAGGCTATTCCGTATTTTGGATAGTATATCCGCTCTATTTTTTAAGTCCTGCTGAGGACCGAGAAAATTCGCACAAGGTATTACCATAGAGCTTCTTGTATCAGAACTGCTATGTCGCCAAGATAATAGTGGCGCCTCCCAGCCTATAGCTTTATGTACGGCGTATCTGAAAATACTATTACCAGTATTATTTCCAGTAATAGCGAAAAGGTCACTAGGTGTTTCACCTGCATGTGGAAAAACACGAGTAGGGGCACCCAAAATAAAAGAATTAGACATCTGTCTCACCTTTTTTCATAGCCTAAAGCAGTCATTTCTTCACCTAGCTCAGTGGCGAAAACGTCTTTTAGGCTATCATTCATCTCCTTTTTCCAACGTTGCACTGAATCTGATACTTTCTCAGACGTCATATGATGCTGAAAATTCTTGGCGTTTTTCTGAACACTCTCAGCATCCAACTGAACACCTAGCCAATCAGATAACCGAACACAGGTTTTATCTGCATTTTCAATGGCATCCTCATACCTTACCATTATACGGCGCTCTTCTTTTTCATCAATTTTCGAAATTGTTTGCATAAACTTCTTTCTTGACCGACAAAGCCTTAATGCAAAACTTTCGTCTGTATCATTTTCCTGCCACCCAAAGCCGTTAAAACCTCTTTTCTTATTAAAGCTTTTTATGGAAAGAAATTCATCTCGTGGATCCCTTATCAAGAAGAGATTTTTCGTATAGACAGACTGATTTACTAAAGCACATATATCATGTGCCACTTTTTCAGCGTAAAAAACAGGAAGATCATTTTTCGGGCAATGTAAAGACTTAGAAAAACCACCCCAAAGTGATGAGAAAACGGTTTTCGGCATGCTGGATTTATCAAAAGCAGATACATTTTGATAAGGCAGTGGCCCAACTCGTTTAATATTATTATGCATCAAACGATCATGATTCCAGCCATCATCGTTATTAGGAGCCATCCCGGTTAACGCAGCGACTCTCGCCAGATAAGTTAAATATCTGTTTTCAAAAGGATATGCTCGTTCAAACAATACATTTTCGTGACTACCTAATAGCTGCATCATAAAAGTTGATCCAGAGCGGCCAAACGAACGTAACAAAACAGGAGTTACCATTAAAGCACCATATCATCTTTTTTAGATTCAATTTCAGAAAGGCGTTTTTCAAGTGAGAAAATCTTTTTCTCTTGATTAACAATCATATGAATAGCGATGGAAAGAAGCTTCTCCTGGTCTACTGAACAATCAAAATCAGAACCAGAATCAGTCAAAGCGGGCTGGCCTTTTTTTAACCAGCAACGAGTTTACTTTCTTTTTATCTTCTTCAAGACGTAAGCTTACCTCTTCCATCACTTTCTTATGTGGAAGTATTTCATTACTAAATTCAGAAGGTTTTAAAACATGCCGACGAAATGGAAAACTTTCCACTTCTCTATCAAATTTACCAGGCAGCACTTCACCCGTATGACTAAAATTATATACTGTTCTAAAAAACAGCTCTTCAGAACTTGGCGATTTATATGAATGCTCTTTCACGCTATCAAGATCATTCATATCTAATATTTTCAAAAAGTCATCAACAGGATTTTTTTACTGCATCAAAATTCTTTAAAATAAAATTTTCGCCGAAAGTCGTTTGCCACTTACTTAGCACTACTGAAAATAAATTAGCAGGCTTTGACTGCATCCACTCTTTGAACGATGGGATTGCAAAACCCTGTGTTGTCTTATGTTTAAGACCCCATTGAAAATAAGCAGAGACACTCCAATCTTCGTGCCGTCTCACATAGGCAACAGGATATACGTCACATGGTATTTCTTTCTGCAAATCGTACAAGAGAGGCGCCATGGTTATATGACGATTAATAAATGACTCATGACTCCATACAACACAAGATACATTTTCTAGTTTTTCTAAACTAGCACGTAAGACGGCCGAAGCTTGCTCAAGTCTTTCATCGTCATTCAACGTCCAGAAAAGTTCTTTTTTTTCTGAAGTTCTGCCACTCATATAGTTTTACAGGCGCTAGCTCCATAAATCTACCAACATAGAGTATGCCATTTTTCAACAGTTCACCCTGTTTTTTCTCAAGAGCCTTCTGAATAGACGTAGAGCCCGTTTTTCCGTTACCTATGTGAACATAAAGTTTCACGTTTTCCATGGCACACCCAATTTTACGCAACCAATATCAATAGAGTTAACAAAGCGGAAAATTAAAAAAACGCTTTATACTCAACTGCACACTCTTCATATGTAAGTGGCGCCTGAATATTTTGATGGAATGCCATCCATTCCTCGTCCTGCATACTGGCGGCTTTCTTCAATACCTGTGCCAAACTAAGCGGGTTTCTCGCTTCGAAGTGCAAACCATCGATTTCATGTGTGATCTTCTCCTTCATGCCACCAATATCTGAAGCGATGACCGGACGCCCATTGACAAAGGCTTCCTGAATCACCATGGGTGAGTTTTCCCACCAGATGGAGGGAATGATCACCCAGTCGACGTTGCGCATTCGCTCCCGCACCTGGAAAGGCTCGTAGGAGCCGACCCAGCGCAGCGAGCCCTCCTCCATCAGCATATTTGCCATCTGCATCACCGAGGTCTTGAACTCGTCGGCCTGATGTTCGAAGTTGGCCCCATGTATCTCGACCACAAATTTATCGCGCTCTTCTTTCTCCATCGACAGCATGGCATGCATCAGAATATCGATGCCCTTGAAGGGGTTGATCTGGCCGAAGAACGCCAAGCGATTACGCGTTGGCTTGGGTGGTGTAACGCGGGCTTTTGCTCCCCGCTGGATACCACGATACTCGATATCATATTTCTCAGCATCCGTGCGAATGCTATTGTCCACAATATCATCAGCGTCTTCGATGGCAGGCAGTATCCGCGGTGAAAGCTTGGGTTCTGGAGACTGGCCATTCTCGATCACGCTGATCTTGTCTTCGGGAATCCCCCACTCCACATAACGCTGCTTGAGGAAGTGGGACGGCGACACGAAGTGATCAACATAGTCGAAGTGCTGACCGATAAAGCTGCGGCGCAGCCAGAACTGCTCCTTGGAAAACTCCGGGAAGCAGCGGTGGCAGTCCTCCAGCGACGAACGGAAGCACAGCTTATTGGAGCCACGTTTGACCATCTGCCCCTGCTGATGACAGATCGCCATATACTCGTGCAGGGTCAGCACCACGCGAATGCTGGGGTCCTCTTCCTTGATGATGCGCAGCAGCTCGATGCCCAAATGGAAGTAGTGATGCAGGTTCACCACAGTAGGCTTCAGCACGCGTATCAGCTGACGAAAATCATTCCATACCGCATAGCTGTTGGCCGCCTTGAGCAAGAAGGAGTCGCCCAGCGACTGCTGCCACAGGTATTCATTTTCCCGGCGCAGGGTAAATGCGCCGGTGGGGCCGTTGCCGCTGTCATGTCGCGCGATAAACCATGCCTGCTCAATGCTATCATCATCGCGCAGGGCCTTGAATACGTTATAGGCGGCAAGCTCGCCGCCGCCGAGGGAAAAATCGGGATGCCCATGTGCCATCACCAACACACGCTGCGGAGCCGCTTGGTTTACCAATGAATCCATGTAAAAAGTGCTCCTTAGCTAAATGACTGCATGACAGATTGAATTTGTTTACCCCAGCGCTTGGTATGTCGCCAAGCGTTAAACCGCACCACCAGCGTGCGGAAGGAGGTATCGCCCAGTGATGAGAACGACTGGCGCTCCAAGTGAACCAGCGACACCCCAGGCACGTAGCCTAGCTGATACCCTTCACTCAGCACTTTCAGGCAGAGATCTGAATCCTCAAAATCACCAATCAGATAACCTTCATCTAAACCGCCCAGCTGATCATAAAGTGAACGTTGCATCATCACGCACGCGCCGGTCACGGCAGGTTTATCGACGATTTGAGCACCTTCTGGGACGTCATCTAGCTCAGGCGCTAACCCCGCCAAGGGATGCTTATTCAACCACACTTGCCACGACTGCGAATAGAAAAACACCATGCCCGCATGTTGCAAGCCACCTTCCGGGTTCAGCAAACGAGCACCCAGTAAGCCATACTGCGGATTTTCGTCCAACAAGGTACTTAATTGGTTTGCCCAGCCCGGTGACGTTGGAAACGCATCACTATTTAGTAACAGTACTTGGCGGCCACGGCTAACGCTCACCCCTAGATTGTTAGCGCCTGAAAAACCACGATTACGATGCCCCCACACAACTTTGAAAGGCACGTTGTAAAGCCGATGTAAATTTTCAACTTCGTTGGAAATGGCCGTCAAAATACGTGGATCATCCACCACATAAATAATTTCCGTGGTTTCAAGCAGCGTTGTGTCTTTAGAGAACGCTAACAGCTGGTGCTCTATAAAGTCCCAGCGGCTGTATAAAGGGATAATCAAGCTTATATCAGGAGATTCTGGTACCTTCCCTAAGGTCATCACTTCAGGGGCTTTCTCATCGTGAGAAAAGGCGCGGCTACGCTCTGCCAGCATCGTTTCGATTAGCTCGCCTTCCCAACCGTTTAACCGCTCATTAAACTTTTCGGCAGGTGTTGGCACGGTAAATGCCCAGCGGGCGTAGCCTTCAGGCTCATTAGGTACTTCAACCGCTTGATTACGCATGACTTCAAAGGCCCGCTTGCTTTCGGGGTGGTACGCCACTATTCCCACAGTATCCGTTATCGAAATAGGATAGGGCCACTGTGTGACAAACCCAGCATCGACGGTGCGTTGGCCAAACGTATCACGAAAGAGGCTAACAATATCTTCGCGCTGGTAGCGCAACGCGCTCGCTAGGTTGAGCACGTTACCTTGGCTATCTACCCCCCACATTTCCCAACCAGGCTGCGCGACCATCCATCCAGCCATCAAACCGCAGCGCGAGGGAATAAGACCAAAGCTGTCGATATGTGCGGCCGCTTTAAGGGGGTCGGGCGTTTGCCAATTAGCGCTCGTTAAAAAAGCAGGCAGTAATGTCTGGCTGGTTGTTTCAACCTGACCATCAATACTGGATGTTTCAGGTAGTCGTTCAGTGGTATCTGTGAAGGTGGTCACATCAGGTAAAGTAAAAGTGACGGGGTCCATGCCTGACCCAAACCGACAGACCAATTCTAGCGCCCCTTTAGAGACCGTTAACTCACTATCTTCCCAATCGAGTAAAAACCCTTGGCTTAGCAGTGCTGGATTACTCGCCTGCATACTTTGAGCAACGTCATTACGAATTTTATGGCTAAACGTTGTATTGATAAGTATATCGCCAGAGCGAATGTCTAGTGAAAGATTATCATCCAACGCTGACACCCAACCCTCAATGCGATACTTACCGCCTGCTTTAACAAGCTCATCAACTTTAACAGCACCAACCGTCTTACCTTTCACCTTTAGGGTATAAGGTGAATTTACGATATTATGCTTCACCACCTTATATTTCCCTTCACCTTTCTTTGCAGAAGACATATTGAACATAAGCATTCCTTTCCATGTATTGACCATGCATTGATCATATACTGTATTGAATTATTACCGATTATCGCAGGTGTCTTTTCACCTTCAAGCTGACGGCACTCAACGCTTTAAAATCGACTGATAAAAATTCCAATAGTTATCTGCCATATAAGAACAGGAATGCTGACCAGATAATTGCCATTGGGTTAATTGCCGCTTTGCTTGTTGCCACTCCTTCGCTTCACTCGCCTTTAACAGCATCAATACAACAGATTCTGCCGTGATATCGTCTGCCAACCAGCCTGCCTGGGTTTCCCTTAGACGCTCGCCAACCGCACCAATGTCAAAACCAATAACAGGCAGCCCAGCGGCCCATAGCTCTGTCAAGGTATGGCACCATGTCTCAGGCCAAATGGATAGCACAGCCCCAAGATGAGGGCGAATTTGAGCGATAAGGGAAGTAAAATCATCCCGCTGGTAGGGGCCGTGTACTACCAGCGAGTTAGGTGCTTGGTCTATCAGAGTTGCATCAAGCGTACCTAGCACATGCCACTCGACATGCGCTAGGCGTTTATCAGCAGCTAGCTGAAGTAACACCTCGGCACCTTTAGCACGTGAGATATGCCCAGGTATCACTACCCGTAAAGGCATGTTGGGTGCAGGTGCCACCGCTAAATCGGTAAGATTATTAAAGTCTCTGCCGTGGGGAATAACCTTAAAGGGTTTATTAAGCAGCGCTGGAAAAATATCCTGCATGACGTTACGCACTTGCTCTGTTGTGGCTACAAAGCCCCGACACAAAGCAAGGCTGCCTGCAAACTGCTGTTGCCAACGATAAACAGCATCATGCTTAAGTGCGGTTATTTCATTCGATGGCCAAAATTCCTGGAAGCACTCACCGCGGCTGGGGGTACAACGCCCTGCACAAAAGTGGTTATTCTCATCCAGCAATTTCACTGACGGGCAGACGGAATAATAATCATGAAAAGAGTACACAACAGGAATGTCTGACTGGTAGGCAACCTCCATTAATCCAAGGCTTTGCCAGACCATATGCCTAACATGAATCACGTTAATGCGATAATAAACCAGCCATTTTTCAACCGCTAAATCATATCCATCCAAGTAATGATCTAATGCGGGTACTTTCTTAGCCAACTGATGCCGCTCAATCGGTAAGTAGATACCGTCTCGAAACAGATAAAGCGTCAGGCTGGTTTCAACACAGCGCAGTACAAAACATTCAACGTTATCGCCTAAACGATTACCTAACGCCGTCATTAAATCTTGATTGGTTTGCGGTGTACCACCCGATTGTATTGAGAGTACATACATGATGCGCACGGTACCATCATCCAGCGGCCTAGTATGTTGCTTATACCAATGAGGCAGCCCACCAGGTAACGGCCATTCTGGCCAGATAGACCTCGTCTGTTGACTAGACAGTTTCTCGTTAACCGTTAACGGCCGCCCTTCTTTATAGCCGCTTTGAAGATAGTGGCGCAGCGCCGGCACCCCAAGCGCTCTTACATCTGGGTTCGCCTGCCAGTAAGCATTAGGGTCAAATGCTGGGCCTGGCTGACGGCCTTCATCTAGGCCATGGCTAATAAAATGGCCCAACGCATCCATACCGCTCTCCTGAACATCACGATAATGTTCAAGATACCAAGCAGCATCAAACAACCGCAGCGCTACCAACCTGTCTTTAAGCTCAGGGGCTAAACTCATTCATCTTCTACTTGCGCAGACATTAAACGTCCCTCATCCCGGCCATATTTCAGGTAGTGAACCAGAGGGTTAATGCCAGAATCACGCACATCATCATACTGCTGAAGATAAAAGCGTGAATCAAACTCTGGGCAGGGATTACGCCCTTCAAAACCGCCAAATAAGGTGTAGTGTGTCGCGGGCTGCTGGGCGAACTCTTCCGCCTTTGCAACGTCTTGGTAGGTTGCTAGGTACCAATCAACATCAAAGAGATTGCTAGCGGCAACTAGGTCAATGTCCTCTTGCTGGCTTTTCGCCTCCTTACTGTCTGGCGATGCGACCGAGCTTGCTGACGATGCCAACTGTTGATTTACCGCCTGGACCTGATTAACTAGGCGCGTCTCCTCCTCTTGCTCTTTTGCTAACTGCTCAGTCAAACGGGCTATTTCTTCAAAGCGCGCTTTGATTGAGGTACGAACCTGCTCCAGCTGTTTATTTAGGCTCTGTAATTGTTGCTGAAGCGCTTCCCTTGAAGGCTGTACGTGTTCAGACACAATGTATTCCTTATAACTTTATTGATCATGCAACTTTGTTTGTAATCAAATGTTTGACACGTCAAACAGTGATAACCATGGGTGCCCAAAACGGGCGTTTACGTGGCGCTTCCGGAAGATAAAGATCTTCAGGAGATAACGCATCACGGTGCCATGCTTCGCTGGCTTTGCGGTAATCAGCTCGAACCCCTGAAAACTGGGTTACCAAATGCGTGCTAGATTGCATGGTTAGCGCCGTAGGCACCATTCGGCCAAACGCAAGGGGCACGCCAGGCAGCACTTCACCTAGACTCTGGGGGCCAAAAGCAGCTTGGATCCGATAATAGTACTCAGTATCCGCTTCTACACGGACTCTATCCCAGTAACCCAATGTTTCAAAGACCTTGCGCCGAAACATCAACGATGACGTATTTCGATATATCCAGCCTTGCTCCATCCGCCATGAAGTAAAGACAAGGTCAGACGTACAGCGTACCCAGTAAGAGTTACAGGCCATCCACTCAGGATGCTGCTGCAACCCACGCCACTGGATTTCCAGTTTCTGAGGATGCGACCAATCATCGCTGTCGTGTACGGTAACGCACTCCCCTTTAGCTTCCGCAAGCCCACGGTTACGGGCTGCATAAGCCCCTAGATTTTCTGGCTGACGTAGCACCCGAAAGCCTGGCGTTTGGGCCGCAAACGCTTCTGCCACGGCTACCGTGTTATCGGTAGATGCATCATCCACCACGATCACTTCCACCGCATCTACAAAGCGGTGCCGAAGGGTTTGTGCCGCCAGGCTTCTTAAAGCGGTTAACACCCCATCACCGGCATTAAATACTGGCACAATGACCGAGACCAAAGGTACGGCTCCTGACACTGTGGCACTTTTTGTTGCATTTTTTGTTGCACTTTCTATTGCACGTTGGCGCTGATCAGCCCCGTCAGCCTTATTTGTATGCGCCCGCACTGAATCTAGGTTATCAATACTTAACGGCTGCTGCCGATTGCGCAACGCCACAGGCACAAGCCCTGCTGCAAGCCAAACATTATTCAACCATGCAAGACGCTGCGCCTGTAACGCCGCTTGAACGTGCCCCGCAACCCCTGCCGACTGCTCAGCTGTCGCCTGGAGCAGGTTAGATACCGCCAGGAACGTATCTTTATAGCCAGGCACTTGGTCACGCAACTGAGCTACCTTTCGCCAGGCCAGGGAAAATGCCCCGCTACGCGTATACGCCTCTATTTCCAACAGTGCAGGCCCTGAATGGTTCGGTAAACACACGTCATCTACTGGCCTGCATGCCAATACTCGCGCTGCTTCCGCCCACGCCTGTTTCCAAGCATACCAACGGCCGAGTGCAAACCCCGCGAAAGACGCTTCTAGTGGGTTGGCATGTTCAAGCAAGCGGTGCAATCCCTGGATACATTCAGCGCCATCATCGGTTTGTTGCCAAAGCGCCTCATCCCATTTAAGCGCTTGCAAAGGACACGGCAGACGCCCTTCTTTGATACCGTGATGCATGTAGTGATCATAAGGATCAACGCCAGCTACCGCTACATCTGGGTATTGTTTGCAGTACCAGGTACTGTCAAACCACATAGGAAGGTTGTCTACTGACATCGTGTTATTTTCACCTCAACGCACCAGCAATATGATCAGCACACCACTGAGCAAGCTGAGCGTCGTTGGCTTCCACCATCACACGGATGAGTGGCTCAGTGCCAGACTTACGCAGCAGCACGCGGCCATTGGTAGCCAGCTTCTCTTCTGCTTCAGTAAGGGTTTGCTGAACCGCTGCACGTTCAAGCGGGTCTTCATTTGTGCTGGCTTTAAAGCGAACGTTCACCAACACCTGGGGTAGCTTGTTCATGCCTTGCTTCGCCTTATGCAGCGTGGTGCCCTGGTTTAACAGCGAAGTGAGGACACGTAGCGATGCAATGACCGCATCCCCTGTAGACGCATGGTCCAGGCTTAGCAAATGGCCAGAGCCTTCACCGCCTAAGCGCCAGCCGGTGTTTTTAAGCTGCTCCATCACATAGCGGTCGCCAACTTTTGCGCGCACAAACGGGATATCAATCGCGGCTAACGCCTGCTCCAACCCTAAGTTACTCATCTGGGTGCCAACAACGCCCCCCGCGTAACCTGCTGCTTTGGCATCTTTCGCTAGAAGGAACAGCAGCTCATCACCATCTACCACCGCCCCTGTATGGTCTACCATCATCAGGCGGTCCGCGTCGCCATCTAGCGCAATCCCAAGGTCCGCTTCATGTTCTAACACCGCCGCACACAGGCTACGCATAGCCGTCGCGCCGCAGCCTGCATTAATGTTCATCCCATTGGGCTGGTCGTGAATGCTAAGCACCTCAGCACCTAATTCTTTATAAACCGCTGGGGCAACTTTGTAGCCAGCGCCATTGGCACTATCCACTACAATCTTCAAGCCACTTAAGCTTAATGTACTGGGCAATACCGCTTTACAGTATTCAATATAGCGACCCGCGGCATCTTCAATACGTCGCGCTTTGCCTAGCGCGTCTGAACTGACGCACTCCATCCCACCTTCCAAGGCAATACGCAGTTTGCTTTCAATTTCCTGCTCTTGAACGTCGGTTAGCTTATAGCCCCCCTGCCCGAAGATCTTAATACCGTTGTCGTCAAAGGGGTTATGAGACGCACTGATCACCACCCCAGCGTCGGCACGGAAGGTGGAGGTAAGATACGCCACCGCAGGTGTCGGCAACGGCCCCACCAAGGCAACGTTCACGCCTGCTGCCGAAAAGCCAGCCTCTAAAGCAGACTCCAGCATATAACCGCTCGCGCGGGTATCTTTACCAATCAATACTTCTTTAATGCCTTCCGCCCCAAGAACCTTACCAGCCGCCCAGCCCAGTTTCATCGCAAAGCTAGGAGTCATGGGGAATTCGCCAACACGGCCACGCACGCCATCGGTGCCAAAATATTTACGCATAAAATCAAACCATTAAAAATATTGTGAAATGCGAGGCAGATTTAGAGATGTTTTCCAAACCGTCCTTCCCGAGAGGGTGGGGTTGTCGCAGGCGCATACACCTAGTACTCAACTTGCTTGAACATGCAAGTAAGTCTATAGAGCCACGGACACTGACGGAAAACACGGACGAAAACCTAAAACCTCAAAAATCTTTTTAAGGTTTTATTTTTGAATTTTTCTTGTCCGTGTCGTCCGTGGCATAAAAAAGGTTTTATCCATAGCAAGGTTAGTAAGAGTCCCTCACTCCACTGTCACGCTCTTGGCCAGGTTCCTCGGCTTATCCACATCGGTGCCTTTCACCAGCGCCACGTGGTAAGAAAGCAACTGTAGCGCCACCACGTGTAAGACGGGCGACAGCAGACCACTGACCTTAAAATCATAATGCTCCGGCATCACCAGCACATTAACGCCTTCACTCGGTTTCACGGCACTGTCACCATCGGCAAACACATACAGCTGGCCGCCACGGGCGCTGACTTCCTGCATATTGGCTTTGAGCTTTTCGAGCAGCTCATCATTAGGGGCCACTACTACCACCGGCATATCCGCATCCACCAGCGCTAACGGCCCATGCTTTAGCTCCCCTGCGGGGTAGGCTTCTGCATGAATATAGGAAATTTCTTTTAGCTTCAGCGCGCCTTCCAACGCAATGGGGAAGTGGCGGCCACGACCTAAGAACAGCGCATGATGCTTATTGGCAAAATGCTGCGCCCACGCCTTAATGCTTGGCTCTAGCGCCAGTACTTTTTCAACCGCAATGGGTAAGTGGCGTAGTTCATCCAGATAGGCTTTTTCATCAGTGTCAGCTAACCGCTGTTTCGCTTTTGCCAACAACAGCGTGAGCAAAAACAGCGCGCTCAGCTGAGTGGTAAACGCTTTGGTAGAGGCCACGCCAATTTCCGGGCCAGCACGGGTAATAAAGCGCAGCAGGGTTTCACGCACAATGGCAGATTCAGGCACGTTACAAATCGCCAGCGTATGGGCATGCCCCATAGATTTCGCATGCTGCAACGCAGCCAACGTATCCGCGGTTTCACCAGACTGAGAAATAACCACCACCAACTGGTTAGGGTTCGCCACGCTAACGCGGTACCGGTATTCACTGGCAATTTCCACGTTGCACGGTATGCCAGCGACTTGCTCAATCCAGTACTTAGCCGTCATGCCCGCATAACTAGACGTACCACACGCCAGGATCAGCACGGAATCCACCTGCTCAAAAACAGCGTGCGCCTCAGCACCAAAAATACCTGGCTGCAGCTGGCCTGCACCGCTGAGCATTTCTAGGGTATTACCCAACGCCTGGGGCTGCTCGAACATCTCTTTTTGCATGTAGTGATTAAACTCACCCAGCTCTACTGCATTCGCAGACAGGCTTAAGGTCATCACTTTCCGCTGGGCTGGCTGACCAAGGGCATCGACCAGGGTGATCGATTCACGGGTTAACCGCGCCACATCGCCGTTTTCCAGGTACATCATTTGCTGGGTGACGGACAGCAGCGCCGAGGCATCAGAAGCGGCGTAGTGGCCGTCTTCTGCAATGCCGAGCATTAACGGTGAGCCTTCACGGGCCACGACCAAGCAATCCGGCTCTTCTTCACTCACCACCGCTAGCGCAAACGCACCTTGCAAATGCGCCACGGCGCACTGCACGGCAGAGAATAGATTTTCAGCGGGTTCGCCAATCTGGCCCTTAAAACAGGCTTGAATAAGATGGGCAATGGTTTCGGTGTCGGTGTCTGAGGTGAACGTATACCCCAGGCCTTGAAGCTGTTCACGCAGGGTTTCGTAGTTTTCGATGATGCCGTTGTGTACCACCGCCAAGCCACTGGAAATATGCGGGTGGGCATTACGCTCCGCAGGCACGCCATGGGTCGCCCAACGGGTATGGGCAATACCCACCTTACCCACAACACCCTGTTCCGCAACGCGGGCTTCCAGCTCCGCGACACGGCCTTCTGCGCGGGCACGCACCAGCGCACCAGAAGCCGTTAGCACCGCTAACCCTGCAGAGTCATAACCGCGATATTCAAGAACCTTTAAGCCCGAAAGCAAAAAGGGCGTACATTCCATAGCGCCCACGGCGCCGACAATTCCGCACATGGTGATTCCTGTGAGTGGTGAGTGGTGAACCCGGCTGCGCCGGGAGCTGTAAGCTTTAAGCCGTAAGCTGTAAGGGGGACTGTGTGACAGCCCAGCCCTGAGGGGTCTCCCGAGCCATAGTGGGGGCGCAGCTTGCTGCGCGAAGGTGGTGTTGCCGAGGTATGCGGGCCCCACTGTCACACTGCCCGCCTATTGAACAATTCCCGCGCGGCGTGCATACCCCTCAGGTACCGCGCCTGGCGTGAGCCTCGATCAGCCCCCGCTTGTCGGCTGGGTGTGAGCGCCCGCCCCGATGGTCTCGACCAGTTCGAAGCTGCCCTTCGAGATATCTCGAGGCTGAAGGGAATGGGGTTGGGCAGCCGTGCGGTTGAATAGAAAGGCATCAGCGGCTGCAGAGGTAGCGGGTCGTGCTCCAGAACCTGTCCGCGATATATCCGCAAAAAGCTTAGGCTGCCTCAGCCACATGACGGTATAGCGCGTCAGGGGCAAGATCCGCCCCGTTGGGCCAGCAAACAGCGCCGAATGCATCCACACTGACCTGATTGAAGAAGGAAGTATCTCGAAGTGGCTCGAACATAGGCCCAAAAAGACGATCAGCCAAGGAGACCTCACCCTCAGTTCCATCCTCGAAGGTGACACGCAGCCGATAACCCGGCAGAGCTTCGACCTGTACAGCTCTATACATCGCCTTCACTCCAGTGGCTCTATCTTACTCAGGATGCCAAAGAATGCCGATATCGTAGGCATGCTTCCTCACTCCCCAAGCAATAACAAGCATTCTATCTACGCCAGCGTCCATCACGCCACCCGCCGCGCGAACACCTCCCGCGCCGCGCGCATGCCTCTCAGGTGTCGTGCCTGGCGGGAAGCGCAGCAGGCGGTCAGGCTGGTGGGCGAGCCTACGGCACTACCGAAGCGTTTGAGCAGTGTGGTGGAAGCCGCAATGAAGGCCTCGGGGTCGATGCTCAGGCGTTCAAGAAGCCGCGGTACGCGCGCCTCGATCAGCCCCCGCTTGTCGGCTCGCCGCGAGCGCCCGGTGGTCTCGACCACCTCGAGATAGTCCTCGAGGCTGAAGGGAATGGCGGTGGACAGCCGTGCGGTGGCATCGAAGGGCATCAGCGGCTGCCGAGGCAGCATGTCACTCCAGGCCGGCGCCCTGCCCGAAGCAGCGGACACCGCTGGCGGCGCCACCGGCATCACGGAATCACGTTGGGGCATCAACTCGCCAAGGCGCTCGGCCACCGAAGTATGCACGGAACGCTCCGGCGTATCGGCCATACCGGCGCGGATGGGATTAAGATCGACATAGGCCATGGCGCTGAGGATCGCCGCCTCGTCGAGCAGCGCCTGGCTCTTGAAACGCCCCTCCCAGAAACACCCCTTCACGCCATCCTCGGCGTTGGCCTGGCGGGCGATGGCCTCGTTGAGCAGGCGCATGAACCAGGAGACATCGGCCAGCCGCTCGCGGTAGGTGGCTGCCAGCGCCGTCACCGCCTGCCGCTCCGCCGGCAACAGGTCGGCCCCCGCCCGATAGCGCTGCACCAGCAGCGGGCCGGTGAACAGCGCTGTCCAGCGGCGCAGCACCTCGTCATCGCTCCACTCCCCTGCCCGCGCCGCATCCACTCGCACCACCAAGTGATAGTGGTTGCTCATCACCGCATACGCCGCCACATCGATGGCGAACACCCCGGCCAGCTGATGCAGCCTGTCCACGATCCAGCCACGGCGGTGCTCATAGCACTGTCCGCTCACGGAATCCGTGCCACACAGGAAGGCACGGCGCACGCAGCGATTGACGAGGTGATACCAGGGCGTGGCTTCCAGCGAGATAAGGGTGGCACGAGGCTGAGTCATGACGGTGTCCGTCAGGCGGGATTTATCTCAACATAGCCCGCCGAAGCAGGCTGTCAAAAAAGTGGGTGTCCTGTATTTTAATCAGTTTACGAACAGGCTCGAAGCTCACTGAGCGAGCACCTCATCCAGGGTACGCGGCAGCGGTTCTTGTTCGGAGGCCTGAGTCAGGCTTTGAACACGCTGCAGGTCGTCTACGCATTGCCACAACAGCAAAAATTGCCGCAGCGAAATCTGCCCGGTGGTTTCGAACTTCTTGATGGTGGGTGCTGGCACCGTGCTGCGATCAGCCAGTGCAGCCCGAGACCACTTCAAAGCCTTCCGGCGCTGTTGTACGTAGCCCGCCAATGCAGACTGAACATCCCGCCCCGATACCAAACTAATCATCAGATACCCCCATATCCAATCCTTGAGTTATTTTAGCAAAATAGACACAGGGGTACCCAATTAATGCAAGGTGAGCGCAACAACACGCTCTTAGCCATAACTTACTGCGGCGCTTTAGCCACCCGGAAGTTCACCCGCTTAACCTGCACCGGCTCTGCACCTTCTTCGCCTTCACGGGTAACCGTGCGGCAGTTGAAGGTACCCAGGCCGGGAATGCTGATTACGCCATCTTCGGTGCTTTCCACCTGGGCGCGGATCTGCTCGAACACTTCTTTGATCACAATCGCGTTGGCCTTGGTTTGCAGGTTTTCATGCTGCTCGTTCAGGCCTTTGGTGATGCCTGCGGCCAGGTCTACCGGGCGCACGGTGGTGCGGCTGCGCTCGGGGGCTTCAGTGGTGGCAGTGGCGGTGGCTTCAGGGGCGTTGTAACTGGTCATGGGGGTTGCCTGTGTGGTGGTTGTGCTTGCTTGAGTCTGAGTGGTCTGGGTTTTGGGGGTCGACTTCTTTCTGGATTTTCTTCGTGCCATGCCTTAACAGGTCCTTGTTGGTGAATTCGTGGAAAGGGAGGTTATCAGATTATCGTGGGGGTGCGGTATTCTGGTGACTGACACTACTCAGCCTTCCAGCTCAATACCCTCCCACCCCAGCTGCTCAACCAAAGCCCTCAACCCCGGGCTTTGGTACTTCACCGCATCATCCTGCCAGCGCTGCTTTACACTCACATGCAGCAGCGGTTCAGGCTGGCGGGTGTGTTTGCGGCGCATAGCCTTGTAAAAACCTTTGTATTCATTGTGCTTGGGGCCAGTGTAGTCCGGGTTCATACGCAGCAGCAGGTGCGGCTCCAGGGCCAGGCCACAGGCTTCGGCTTCTTCGGCCATCCACTGCCCGGGAATGTCGCCCAGGGTGTGATTGGGGTAACCGCCGCCAATGTCGGTGTGCACGCCGGCAAACCACACCTGCTTCAGATCGATGCCGGCTTTTGCAGACCACAGGGTAGGCTCGAAATCCAGCCGGTTTTCATCAATGGCCACCGCGTGGCGGGCGTGGTTGATGATGCTGCTGGGCTCGGTGTCGTGGAACAGGTACTTGTCGGAACCCAAAGTACCCAGAAAAGGCGCCGGAATGCCCAGGGCACCCACGGTGTCGAACACACCAATGAAGTGAATGCGGCTGATATCCGCCAGCGCATAATTCTTGCGAAAGACACCGGCTTTCTCACGCCCGGGCGCACTGGCCGGGCCACGGTTGCGGTAAAGGGCGTAGGCGTGGCCCACCTTTTCCGCATGTTCCCGCCGCAGAATGCCGCAATTGCGCACCAGCCCCGCCAGCGAGCGTACGGTATAGGCCCCGCGGCTGAAACCGAACAGGTAAATGGCATCGCCCGGCTCGTAGTTGTGCACCAGAAAGCGGTAGCAGTCCTGAATGTTCTTATCCAGCCCCTGGCCGGTAATGCCGCCAGAGAACTTATCGCCCTCCGAGCCTACGCCCCAATCGTAGAACACCACCTGCTTGTTGCCGGCGCTGTCCTGCGGAGCAATGCCCTCCGCCAGGCGCAGTACGTGGGTAGTGGTATCGGATTCCGGAGATTGCCAGGTTCCGTCTGAACAAATGATGATGTTTTTCATGTGGCTCCTTTCCCTGGAGTTGGTTTTGTGCAGTGATTGGCGCATCACTCACGGACACAGAGCTTGCCGTCACTGACCTTTGGGCTTCAGGAATGTTTCATGCACCAATGCCCACATCCCGAACACCGAGGCGAACAGCAGGTTTGCCCAAAGCCCAACATGAATTTCACCCATAAGCTCGAACACAGTGAGCAGTATTTCACCCACCAGAAACGCCGCCGCCAGCAGTGACACATACGCAAGCATAAGCCCCACGCCTTGAGACAAATGCCCCAGCCGGCTGGCCCAGATGCCGCCCAGAGCAATAACATAAAGCCCGACCAATGGATAGGATAAACCGCCATCATATCGAGCGTGGGGCTGCTGGCTTATTGCCGCCACTCCAAAACCCGCTGCAACAACTGCCGTGTTCCGGCGTCGTTTTCCTGCGGAGCGGGGTTGTATTCAGGGTTTGGGCGTGTTGGGTGAGAATCCTGATCATCATGCTACACTGTCGATTCCTAAGCAGCTTACATATCCATTATTTTTTGTCACCACCAGAGCGCAACCGCTCAATCTGAGCCTTCAGCCGCTCAACAACCGCAACATACTTTTCCTTCAACACTGAATACTGTTCAGCAGTCTTTTGGCGGGCTGCGGTCGCATCCGACAACTTCTGTTTCAATGTGTCGATTCGCGCAATGGCATCCCTATACTTGAGGTTGGCGGAATTCAGCTGATCTTTCGTCTGTCGCAGTTGAAGTAACAGCTTATAGCTGTCTTTTCCTTTGCTGTAATAGTGGTCGATGATCTGATCTTCACCCAATTCATCCCGGTGAATAAAGCAATGGGTGGGCGTTGCGTTGAAGGTATCCCAATACACATACCCTAACTCCACCAATATCGTGTGCAACGCCTCAAAATCGTCTTCTGCCTGGGCTTCAATGAACAGTAATGGCTTGTCTTTGGAAATAAGCTTTCGTGCGCCTTCCAGAACATCGAGCTCCATACCCTCAACGTCAGCCTTTATCGCCCGCACCGGTTTGCGAAAACGCAAGATGTCCAGTGCGATCACATCGTAGGAATCGTCACCCTCATCATCAGGGGCAAGCAACTCCAGGGCTTGAGCACCAATATTCTCAGGAAGCAACTCTACAAACCGGGCTCTGCCCTTGCCACGCCCTATCGCTTTACAGTGGTGGGTGATCTGGCGCCCCAAACGGTTCAACCGGATACTCTTCTGGAATGCGCTACAAAGCTCCGGGTTCGGCTCGAATGCCCAAACCCTGCAGCCAGCAACCACCGCCAGATACATGCTGTGGTTACCAATATTGGCACCAACATCCAGAACCACCTCACCGGGTTTTAGCAAGCCAGCCATGGCCCGCAACATTTCCAGTTCATACGGTTCGTGCTTAGTGGCCAGCAAACCCTGAATGTAGTCGGTTTGCCAATGGGGTAGAACCATGCGGTAAGCATGGTCATCTACAGAAATCTCAAATATGTTATCGGCCACTTAACCCCCTGGGGTGCATACGCCGGGAACAGCTCATACAACCGACAAGGCAGTTAGTTTTGCCGAGAGCTCCGGATTATCCGCCTGAACGCCCGCCGGACTAACCTCAAATGCCGGCGGTACATCGGGGCAGGAAGCCAATCGCCAACAAGTTGCAAAAAACCGTTCCGGTTCTCGAGATTCCCAGCCAACAGACATGCATGTTGAAGGCTGGAATTTTAGGTACTCACGTGAAATCCACCCCGATAGCCTCGGCTTTTCCTCTCCGCGGAATACTGACAGTTCAGGTGAACAATCCACACTGCTCGCAGTAGAAAACACTAGATCTGGCTCACCCTGAAATAAAACATTTGCAGACTGGCCCGAAACAGCGACCTCCGTTTCCTCACCCAAATGCCACCACAACTGATACCGCCGCATGGCCTGCGTGTGGTTAACCACTTTATCCAACACATCCACGCCAATACCCGGCCGGTAAAACAGAATGCGCTGATGAGTAACCTGCAATCGCTTATGGAATACCTTTCCAGAGAGTAACCAGCCGCCGGCACAGGCAGCCACCTCTTGAATAGCACTTCCATAACCATCCGCCTTCGAGCGGCTGAAATCCTTACCATCAATCTCCAAGGTGTTATGCGCCCGGGTACTTTGAAAATAAGCGCGCATGTCATCTTTCTGATAACCATACTTGCCGGAATCCCAAAGCCGGTACCGGTTGCCTTCCTGCCATACAAACGACAAGCAATCGGCATGCTTATGGCCACTGCTGTGGAAGCTGCCCTGAAAAAACAAGTAATGGGAGTCCGCCAGCGCCACCTCTGGCAAAGAGCGAACTACGCCATAGCCATCCAACTGGGCGGCCATGCTCTCTTCCTGAACCTGATGGGGCCACTGACCCAACCGAGTGTGACGTTTGAGCTTGACCGCCTCTGCAGAATCGCCGACTGGCGGACAATGCATCGAGGGCGTTACCAGCCACTCTTTGGCGACCTCCGCCCGATCAAACAAGGCATGAATATCTGCCATGTCATCCCGCTGCCACCACGGTGCCTCCAGAATCTGCCGGATCTTGGACAAGGCAAAGAAGTGATAGTCGGGCGCGTCTTCGGTGTGGACCCCTTGCTCTCCCAGCTGGCTCAGTAAAATGCTCCGCATATTACTAACCGCAAATTCCGTTGCTGCACTCTGGTTTGGCAATGTTCGCCCGGTTTTGTCCAATGCAGCCAATAATCCCACCAGGCCCTGAAGCTGGGACAGGCCATGGTTGCCGTGGTTAAGCTCTTCGGGATTGGTAAGATGAGCTACATGTTCGTTCACTAACCCTTGAAGCACCTTTTCGGCCAATGGTATTGGCTGATTATTTGCCTGGCACCAAAAGAGCAAATAGGCGATTTTTGAGGCACGTAAACCTGTGGACATGTCGTACCAGAACCAAGGTGTTGAACCGGGGTTTGCCTTGTAGAATTGCCACCAGTCAGCCATAACTTCGCCGATGAACTGAACGTCCGAGGGCACCATACGATTGAAAAACGCATCAAGCATTCGCCAGCCGTGGAGTTGGTACATCCAGTTACGATCTTGAAACGGATCGGAAGACCAGGAAAAAGGCGGGGCGATAATTACTTTTTTAAGAAGGATTCTTCCGAAAGGCGCGAACCCCTGACACAATAGGTCCTTAATAGACTTTCCAGGATCATTAAATCTGTTGATCTGAAAAGCTTCTCGACTATGGCAACGGCGATTATTAATAAGCGAAATCATTTAGCCAAACCTAGATGACCGATTGAAAAATAATCATAACTCCTGATCTTTGATATATTCTAAGAACACCGGTATTATGTCATTGTGATTCTTCGTATCATAGGAGATCACATCACACCCAACATCAAACCCATTAATAGCATCAATTAATGGTTCTATGTGAATGGGATAATATCCAGTGTCCCCATGAAGCAATGTCAATTTCCCACAGAAATGCTCAGCCAACTCGCATATTCTATCTATAAAAACTCTATTCAAAATCTCTTTATTTTCTTGCCGAACACTACCGCAAATTGAATAAACTATCGACTTGAACACCTCCGAATCCTCCCATCCTCTAGCCATAAGATAATTGCCTAGCCTTATCTGTGGCTCACCAGCTATCACATTCCCAAACCCTAAATTAAACCCACTCAGGATCGCTTCTGTACCGCCCTTAGATGTTCCTATCAGATTAACTTGATCCTTACTGGAACCCAAGATATTCACAACATGCAAAATAAGCGCCTTAACCGCTTCTTGAATCCAAGGGTCCCCTGCTACACAGGCAAAGTAACATCCGTGCGCGCCAAAATTATCTTTTATATGCAACACGTTCGTATTGAGCTCCTCCCTTAGCCCATAATAAGACATTGAGCAACGAGCTGGCTTTTGGTCAACACCACTGAAAATCACGGTTAAAGAAGAAACTTCGGGCTTAAGCTTTAACGAAAACAAAAGGTGTTCGTACTTATATTTATAAACCCCTTCTATTGAGTCACCAAAATTCCTGGTATCGAAAAGTTTTGTTATACTATTTAGAAGCACGATTCATCCTATTATCGAAATGCTTAAATGGAGATCCGCCAGATATTTCGCTGTACACTTCAATATCTTTAGCGTATATCTTTGAAAGAACAGTGGCAATCTCATCATCAATAAAACACTTTTTGTCGGGATATTTTTTCTCCGACTTCACTTTATGGAACAAATCTAATGAATTTATATCCGTCAAATTAATGAATTCATCAGCAACGCTCTCTGACGTTGAATTAATTTTCTTTTTAAAATTTTTGCCAGCAAAATCCTGACCAAACAAAACCACTGCCGACTCATACAAACTATCAATATCTATCGCGGCATCATAGTATAACGGAGCCAGGCATTCACTCATGGGCAAGAAATGAGCGTTTACCTTTGACCAATCGCTTTTCACTAGATACTCCAAAACGAAATCTCGAAATGTAATCTCATAAACTGGCTTTTGTGTGGCAGCCTCTAACTGATCAAACATTTCTGGATAACTTCGATCAATTTTTGTAACCACTTGGTTCAAAAATCCGGAAACCACTCTACCAATAGGTTCTCTAGCAACAAAAAAGACGAACGTCAGCGTTCTTTGCAGCTTCGATAGTCACTCTGCGCTGACCAAGTGCCTCCAAAGGGGTCAATCTTCTTGATGACTCAAAAGATTCGAATACTATTTTTTTTAAATACACTGCATGCATTTTTATACATGTACACATAAACAAACTTACCATCACCAAACAAATCAAAATGATATCTCACGCTATCTCCTCAAAATATAAGCCCAAGAACCACAACTATCTCTCGGAAAAGACATCAATCTCCTCTTTCACTATCTTTGTTTTAGAGACTTGGACTCTTGCCCTCTTTGCAGCAGCTTTCGACATACCATTGAACCTTTCAGTATCCAAAAAAACGCGCTTCATTCCTTCAGCCATTCCAATATAGTCATCCTCCTTGGCTAAAACCCCACAACTATCATCCACGAATTCGGGAATTGCTGTCACACTGTTCGAGATAACAACCAAACCGGATGACATAGCCTCATCTTTAGACACTCCTTGAGCATCCATTCGAGTTGGGCACAGAAATACACCATATTCTTTGTGTAATTTTGCAATATCAGGTTGCGCCAAGAACCCACGCTCAATCGTCACATTTGGAAATTCCCGTAATGGCGAGAGTGTTTCATCAAACAATATTCCATCACCTATAAATCGAAAGTCTAGCTCATTAAAAAAGGGCTCTTTTGACAGCTCTAATACAGCTTTCACACTTAGGTCATTCGCATACTTTCTAGATGCATAGGGCCTTATTGATAGTATTTTCTTGCGCTGCTCAGGTGATTTTTCAATAAACGAGAAGAGGTCTGTATCGACTGGGTTATGAATAATTCTGTATTGGTTTCCTGGCAACCTAAACCCGACATCCTCCATTACTTCTTCAGCAAAATACTGCGACACAAAAACTAGCGACAAGTGCTCAGGCATTGGGTTCAGCAATTCCTGCCAGAAGCCGAGGCGCTTAGCACTTTGGACTTTGGCCAGTTCTAAGTCTTTTTCATTGGTGTAGTTGTATTCACGGCGCCACCAGGGTTGAACTTCAGCCCCATGCACCCACACCGTCACCTTAATCTCATCAATAAAATCACCAAGCACTTCCCACATATCGGCATCCAGGAAGTGGACCAAAACGTGCCGGTACTTTCCGCTTTCCAGCATTCGCCTCAGGGCCGTGGGTGAGCCTGTGATTACATCTACATCCTGAAATTCATGCCAACTTACTGCCTGGTCTTTGCGGAACCGGAAAACGTCCACCCCTACGTCTCTTTCTTGGTAAGCTTTTATCCGACTGTGCACAAAGCCGTTGCGGTAAAGGTCGTCGTAACTTGGGTAATGATTTGTCACCAGCAACACATCGGATCGGCCCAGCACACTTGCGGGCGACAAGTCTTTCTTGCCCAACAAGAGCTTTTTTTATGGTTCCTTCACCGGCTTGATACACCCTGAAGCCAAGGCGGACTGTTGCAGTACCTTCTGGTACATCCAGCTCATTGTTCTTGTTAGCCTGAATGATGTTGTGGTGCAAGCGGTCGCCGTTCTCACCAAAGAAAATCACTACAAAGCTAAGGTTCAGGCCAGGAGTCATCTCTAGGTGGAAGCGAAGCTTATCATCGGCAATGGCGGGGTCTTGCAGCTTGTTCAGCGGCAGGTCATTTCCGCCTTTCACGTAGATGTATTCGTGTTTTCCGTCTTCAAGATCTGAGGTTACGACGATGCCATCTTCCGTCACTTTCAACTGTACGTTCTTGGTGCCGGGATTATCAAATACCTGGTAAAGCTCCTCGGCGCTGTATGTTGGAATCTGGTCTTCTGTTGCCCCTGTAGGTACGGTACGTTCGGCCAATTGGGTGAGGTCATTCAGCGGTATGCCCTCATCAAATTGTGCATCGTCCACGTCCGCCTGCAGCTGCTCAGCGCTTATTGCCGGTTCAGTGGGCGCCAAGCCTTGCCATACATAGTTAAACGGATCAATTGCCTGCTGATTTGTGCCGGTGTGCCAGCCCGTAATAATGCTACTTAGCCATTTATTGGCCGCTACGGCCTGAGTTTCCGGCGCCTGGGCACTGGCCCGCACCGGCGTGGCCACCCTGCCAGCATAGACGTGCTGTTTGCCTTGCTGTCGCAGCTCGCCCTCTTGCGCCTGATAGTAACTGGCCTTGCCGATAATCGGGGCAGGTGTAAACCGGGTTGCCAGTGCCAGGTCAGTAAGATAATTCGGGCCGTAGTAATCTTCAGGGCTGAAGCCCGCAGCCCAGCGGTCGCCGTCGGTAAGGTCTTTAAGCTGCTTACCGGCCAGCCGTTCTTCTGCGACGCATGTGCAGCAATGGGTTAAGCCTTCTGCTGAAATCTGCTCTTTTACCTTGGCTTCGTTGAAACCGTCACACAACACCAGAAGCAGTTGTTTGTCTTCATGGTTCTGGCGTTTGAAGTTGTTCAGTGTGTTTTTCAGCTGCGGCTCATCTGCTACGGGGCTGATCACCGTATAGCCCGGCAGCGGGTGGCTGTGTGGCTTTCCTGTCACCTTACTCAGGATGTAATCCAGCCGGTTCTGGTAGGTGTGCTCACGGAGTACTTTGCGCAGGCCTGCCAGGCGATACTTTTCTGCCTTGGCCGGATTTTCTTCCAGCTTTTGCAGACGGTTTACAATTTCTGCACCGCTGTCTGAGGTCAGCACCAGTTCACCAAACATCAGTCGTACGCCCCGCGAGAAGTTACTCACGGTAATGGTGTTGCTGCCCAGCAGTTCGTATACACGGCGCGCAAACATGGTTTGCGACTGCTTAATGGAGTTCAGGTTGATGGCATAGCGGTAGCCTTTGTAGGCTTTGTCGATCTCACTGAATGGCAGGGTGCCAACGATGTAAGGCTGGTAGTTGGCCGGGAACTGGTAGTTGGGGTCGTTCTTGCCGTAGTTGCGGTCGTAGATTTCCAGTGGTTTGAACTTGGGGAACTCTTCCACGAAGGTTTCGAGGTCTTTGGTTCTGTCTGGATAACGAACGTAATAAGCACCGGCAAAACAGAAGGCATCTTTGCGATCGTAGGTTTCTATGGGGTTGGTTAGTCTGGGTTGGCAGGCAAATGGCAGGAAATATACCCGGTTATGGCCCAGCGCTGCTTTGTAGCGGTGGATGCAGTCCAGATCAGTTGTGAATACGTGGTCAAACAGCTTTGCCGTGTTCAGGAAGGTTTCAAAGTGTACCGGGTCTTCTTTGTTCCAGAACATGGTGGGTACATTGTTGCGCTTACACCACTCAACAATACCCTGTACTTCCTGACTCTTGTGACCGACTTTACTGCCCCAGAGTTCGTCTTTACCGCGCCATGCAGACTCAATAAACAACAGCTCAGGCTCGCAATCTTCCAGTTCCTGCTGCCAGTTCTGCGGAGTAAGCTGATAGAAATTCGCCTCCGGGCTGTAAGACTGGTAAGTGAAGTCGTCCATGATACAGGCGATGCGAGGGCCGGGTTTTCTGGCTATCGGGTTTTCAAGGCCACGCACCATGGGCGCTACTGTGGTGTCCCACAGGTAGTGGTCTGCGACAACGGCCCTGCCCGCGTCGGTTTTAGCGGTAAGCTCTTCCGGCTGGGCGTTCATTACCTTCAGGATTGTTTGTGCAAGGGCTTCAACATTGCCCTTGGGGAACAGCCAGCCGAGCCGCCCCTGCTCCAGCAGGTTAGCTTGGGGGGCGACATCCGATGCGATAAGTGGCTTGCCGGAAGCCAAGTATTCCAGCGGTTTGATGGCGCTGACCAGCTCACATACTGGCAGCGGCCGGCGGGGAATGACGGTGGCATCAAGGGCGGCAAAGTAACCCGCCAGTCTGCTGTGCTCTACCCGCCCTGTGAAGACGACTCTATCAGCTACTTGCAGTTCTTCAGCCAACTGCCTCAGCTCTTCACTTATGCCCGCCTTCTCCGGCGCTGCCTGATTGTTTACGGGGCTGTAGCCACCCACAATCAGTGCGTATACGTTGTGGGCCTTCAGGCGAGCGACGGCTTCCACCAATTGCTCCAGGCCTTCGTATTGGGTAATCGCACCCACATAACCCAGAACGTAGGCATCGGCTGGCAAGCCGAGTTGTTGCCGCAGGGCGGGGTTTGTAGCTTCCGCAGGTTGGCCCGCGTCACTAACGCTATTGGGCACCAGCCGGATGGGCGCCCGCGCTCCCCGGTTGCGAAGCTCCTGCTTCATCATGGGGTTGAGCGTGTAGAGCAAATCGGCCTGGTTACACACCCAGGTTTCCCGGGCATAGTGCTTCTGATATTCAGCCGTTTGCTCCCAGCCCGGCTCACGGGACGATCTGGAAATTTCCCAAAATCCACGCACTTCGTACTGAAATGGCAGCCCGAGCATGCGCGCCGCAGTAATTGCAGGTAGACCTACCTCGTGATTAGACGCCGCCATCACTACCTGTGGCCGGTAGATGCGGAACAGATTTACAAATTGCGCCACGGTGGCTTCAAACCGATCCAGATCCGTTTCCGGCGACTGATCCTGGGGCCAACGGGAGTGAATATACTTAACCCCGTCTACCAGCATCTCTGGCTGAACCGAGCCCTGCAGTACGCCCAGCTCCCACGGCCGCCCTGGCCGCACAAAGCACAGGGTTTCCAGGCCGTGCTGGTTCAGTGCCCTGGCCACGCCCTGGGTGCGTATGGCGTAGCCGTTGCTGGCGTAGCTCTGGCCGTGGCTCACTACGTAGGCTATGCGGCCGGGTATAGGGGTTATCGGGGTTTGGGGTTGCCGGGCCAGTTCAATCGCTTTGCTGATGAGTGCGTCCATGATCGTCCGTTATCTACTGCTTTACTGTAAGGGGTGCTTCTGTTGGTGTGCTGGCTGTTAACCCAGCAGCCCTACGGCGTCGACCACGTTGGCTTTTGTTTTAATTTGTTCGGCGCTTTCAATAAAGGGTTTGTGTTTTACCAGCACGCACACTACGTCTGCCTCTTCCAGGGCCTGTTCCAGGCTGGCCAGGGTTACGTTGTTGTGCTGCAGGCTTTTGGGCAGTTGGTGGATGTTGGGTTCCACAATTTGCACCTGGGCGCCCAGTTCTGCCACTTGTTTGGCAATGCCTAGGGCGGGGCTTTCGCGCAAGTCGTCGATATCCGGTTTAAACGCCACACCCAGGCAGGCTACGGTTAGGTCGCTACGACGTGCTTTGGGGTTTTGCTGGTGGTAAGCCTCTAACGCCTCTTTCACCCGGCCTAATACCCATTGGGGCTTGGCGTCGTTAACTTCACGGGCGGCACGCACAATTTTAGCTTGCTCTGGGCAGGCATCTACAATAAACCAGGGGTCTACGGCAATGCAGTGACCACCTACGCCAGCGCCTGGGGTCAAAATATTGACACGCGGATGGCGGTTGGCCAGGGCAATCAGTTCCCACACATTAATATCTAGCTCATGGCAGATGGTGGAAAGCTCATTGGCGAAAGCAATATTTACATCGCGGAAGCTATTTTCAGTGAGCTTGGCCATTTCAGCGGTGCGTGCGGTCGTTGCAACGCACTCGCCTTCCACTACAATTTTGTAAAGCGAGCAGGCGACTTCCGCACACTTGGGTGTCATACCGCCAATCACGCGGTCGTTTTCGACTAACTCACGAATGACATGGCCAGGTAGCACGCGCTCGGGGCAGTGGGCAATGCGAATATCGGAAGCTTCGCCGTGAGTTTGGGGGAAAGTGAGATCGGGCCGCGCTTCGGCTAGCCACGCGGCCATTTGTTCTGTTGCGCCGATAGGGCTGGTGGACTCCAACACCACCAAGTTACCTGTTTTCAGTACTGGGGCAATGGATTTTGCAGCCGCTTCAATGTAACTGAGATCTGCTTTGTGGTTTTGGCCGTTTTCGTCGGTGTGAAACGGCGTTGGCACCGCCACCATAAAGGCATCCGCCGGTTCAGGCGTGATGGTTGCACGCAGGTATCCTTCAGTAACGGCAGCATGCACAACCATATCTAGCTCTGGTTCTACAATATGGATGTCGCCATTGTTGATCGTGTCGACGGCATGTTGGTTAACATCTACACCAATTACCTTTTTCTTACGTGAGGCGAACACTGCGGCGGTAGGCAAGCCAATATAGCCCAGACCAATCATGGAGATAGTGTCGAATTGCATGTTTGATTCCTTGATAAAATTTATTAGCCACGGACCCTCACGGACGACACGGACAAAACCATAAATACTTTTTAGCTTTTAAGTTTTTAGGTTGCTTTTGACCTTGTCCGTGTTTTCCGTGAGCGTCCGTGGGAAAATCTGTGGCAAAAAAGTTGTCAGCTTATGAGCTTGCTAGCACGTCGCGGATGCGTTGGCAGGCTTTGCCGTCGCCATAGGGGTTATGGGCGTAGCTCATCGCTTGATAGGCGTCTTCATCGTTTAACAAACGGGTAAGTTCGCTGGTGATGGTGTCTACGTTGGTGCCTACTAGCTTAACGGTGCCTGCTGCTACGGCTTCGGGGCGCTCCGTCGTGTCGCGCATTACCAATACGGGCTTACCGAGCGAAGGGGCTTCTTCTTGAATACCACCGGAATCAGTCAAAATGATATGCGCTTGGTTCATTAGGTAAACAAACGGCAGGTAATCTTGTGGTTCAATCAGGTGAACGTTATCTACCTTGGCCAGCAGGCGGTTAACCGGCTCACGCACGTTAGGGTTGAGGTGCACCGGATAGAGAATTTGGGTGTCTGGGTGGCGTTCAGCGGTATCTGCCAGTGCTTGGCAGATACGCTCAAAACCACCGCCAAAACTCTCACGCCGGTGGCCGGTCACCAGAATCAGCCGCTTGCTTTCATCCAGCATGGGGAAGCGTTTGGCCTGTTCGGCAGCAAGCGAAGGGGTCGTTTCTAGCTTATGCGCAACTTCAAGAAGCGCATCAATCACGGTGTTACCGGTGATATGAATGCTGGCCGGGGCTATGCCTTCGTTGAGCAGATTCTGCTGCGACGTGGACGTGGGTGCGAAATGCACGCCGGCCAGGGCGCCGGTTAACTTACGGTTACCCTCTTCAGGCCAAGGGGAGTATAAATTACCGGTGCGCAGCCCTGCTTCTACGTGGCCCACCGGGATTTGCTGGTAGTAACAAGCAAGCGTGGTGGCAAAGGTGGTAGCCGTATCACCGTGAACCAGTACCATATCTGGCTTAAAATCTTCCAGTACTGGCTTTAGCCCTTGCAGAATGCCACAGGTTACATCGTTGAGGTCTTGACCCGGTTTCATGATATTAAGGTCATAGTTTGGGGTCAGTTCGAAAAGTGCCAGCACTTGATCTAGCATTTCGCGGTGTTGAGCAGTAACGCACACCCGAGCTTCAAAGCGTTCATCCGTGGCGAGCTGTAGCGCCAGCGGGGCCATTTTAATGGCTTCCGGGCGGGTACCGAATACGGTCAGTACTTTCATTCCTTGCCTTCTTTTCAATCGGTTATCGTTTTAGCTGGCGACATCACTACCGTGCAGTTTTTGGCAGAAGTGTTGCACTATTCCTTGCTTAGCTACCTTACTTAACTGGCATCTTGCAGGTGATATTCCAGCTCTTGACAGCGGCGGTAGTAATGTTCCAGCAGTGCTTGGGTTTCTGCTAGCTGCTTGGCAACAGGGGTATTGTCTACACTGCGCGATGCTGTTTTGATGGCCTGGCCTGGATTACCTAACTTTTGTTCACAAAGACGAACATTAACATCAAAAAGGTTTTTGCCATATTGGGAAGCAGCATTTTGGTAAAGTTTAATTGCGTTTTGGTAGTCGCCCTGGTTGAAAGCGGCATGGGCGCGTTTAACGAGATCTTTTTCCATGGTTGGCTCTTGGTTAAGTTGTAAGATGAAGGTTAGTTAAAATGCATCACCTAGCCTTCCACTCTTAGGCTGTAAGCGTTGGGGAGCGTTAGCCATTGACCGGGGCGCTGACGGGTTTCAAGTAGTTTATCCCAGCTTTCTTTCAAGCTGGTTTCCTGCGGGTACTGGTTACCTTCCAGCACTATATCCAGCCGCTGGGTGGGCAGTTGTTGTAGCAATAGTGCGAGCGCTATTTCGCGGCTGTGGCCGGCCTGGGGCAGGTCTTCGCCTATTATCACCAATACACGGGCGTTTTCTGATAGCCATTGGTTAAGCCGTTTCAGCGTAGGTTCTACTGCGTAGAACAGCGTGGCTTGCCCATTCGCTTGGCACTCTACCCAGGGGGCATACACTGTATTCACGGCTCTGGCCGTGCCTTTGTTGTGTAAGCGCTGCTTTAAGGCTTCGCTGGCCGCGTTTTGGTGCTCAATGCTGACAATGGCTTGTGGTAGATCCGCATGAGAAAGCGTGACTTCGTTTTCTGCTGATTCCTGCTGGCTACTTTTAAGCCTTGGCGCGTGTGAACGAGTGTTGAGCAGCCCTTGCGCCAGTAACTCTGTAGTGTTCGCGCTTCCCAACACGACGACAACGTCATGCTGGGTGGCGTCGTAGTGTTCTAGTAATGCTACTGCGTAGCCGGGAGGCAGCTGAGTACTTACCGGGCGCTGGCCATGCTGTAAGTAATGCGTTAGTGCGTGTTCATCACGCTGCTGGCGGGCACTACGCGTGACATGTTGGCCAAGGGCGTTGGTGGTTTGCTGAATGTAGCTGCGCTGTTCGCCGAACAGGGATTCCAACTTGCTTTCCAGTCGCCCAACGCGTTCGTTACTTTGTTGTAACGTGGTGAGCTGTTCGCTGAGCTGACTGATGATGGTATCTTTTTCTTTTAGCGTTTGCTGAGCTTCTGTTAATTGAGCTTGAGACGCTTCGTGCTGTTTTTTGCGATTGGCAAAATAATTTTTGTATTTTTCACGCTCTTCTTCACTTGCTTTTAGCTTTTCTTCTAGGCTAGCCGCCTGCTCTGCCTTAGTGTTCAGCTCATTTTGCAGGCTTTTTAGCTTTTCAGCGCGCTCTTCTGCTTGCTGTTTGCGGCCTACAAACCAGCCGTGGGTTTCTTCAAATTTGTGCTGCAGTTCTTTATGGGCTCTTTGTTCCACCTGACGCTGCTCTTCTATTTTTTTTAGCTTGCTTTCGGTGGCCGACAACGTTTGCTGCGTATTAACCTGTTGCTGTTGAATCTGTTCCAGCTGCTTTGCCGTTTCACTCTGTGTTTGCTGATGCTGTTGGCTTACTTTCTGTGCTTGGTTGAGCTGTTTTTTTTAGCGTTTCGTTGTCTTCTTTTAGTTGCTGACACTGCGCATGAGCTTCAGCCAGTTGGTTCGCTTTTTCTTTCAGCTGCGCTTGTGTTTGCTGTGCCACTTCTTCCGCTTTCTGCTGCTGTTTTTTGCTTTGCCGTTGATTGGCTTCTAGCTGTTGCTGGCGTTCTTGAAGTTGCTGTTTCAGGGCAGTTGTTTCTTCTTGCAGGCTGAGCAGCTGATCTTTCAGTGGATGGCGAGTAAGTTGCCAATACGGCCAGTCTGGGTCTTGCTGATTGACGTCAGTGATATCGAACCCTGCTTCTGCAAGTTGCTGCAGAATGTCTTTTGCCGCAATGCTACCCTGGTAATAGGGTTCTGGGTTGGCATATAGGTGCAATTGCTGAAACTGGTTGAGCTGGCCTGTTTCAATCAGCTCGTTGAGGATGGCCCCCTCTTCCCCCGGTGTTTGCAGCACCAGCTGGGCCCGTTCACCTTGTGCTGGCCCGTAGTCGGCTAGCAGCTGGGTTGGGGTAAGGGTGGCCACACTGTGCGTTGCCGTGGTTTTCAACCCTGGGAACAGGCTCTTAAGCCCTGTGGCTGGGCGCAGGCTATTCGCTTCGGGCAGGTTATATTCATACAGCTGAGTGTTGGCCGAGCTTGGCGTGACAGCGGCTTCCACAATGGTAAGAGTGGCGTCACCTGCTGCTTTGTGTCGCAGCTGCTGTGCCAACATGGGGTTTGGTTCTACCAGTACAATGCGCGTGGCACCACTTTTTCGCCACTGGGGGAGTTCACTTGCTTGGCCAGCCCCTATATGAAGAATCATCGACATGGTGTTGGTTTACCCCTTTTCAACCGGTTGCTGTATTGGCGCGGGTAGTGAGGCCAAGGCACCCGGCCGGGTGGCTCTGTTTTCCTTCTGGCCATAACGGATATAGTGAACCAGGGGGTTCTGGCCACTATCTGTTACATCTTGGTAGTAAAGCAGGTACCAACTAGTATCAAATACTTCGCTGGGATTACGACCTTCGTACGCACCCATCGTGAGGTAGTGTTCGATGGGGTCTATGCCAGCTTCCGCAATATCGGGATAGGCCTGCAGGTACCATTCCACATCAAACAGGCCAGAGTGAGCCACCTGTTTTTTCTGCTGCTGAAGCTGTTCAGCACGCACCTTTTTATTCTTTTTGCCATGGCTATTAAGCGGGCTGACCAGCTTCCAGCGGGGGCTTTTGGTAATACTGTTAAGCTCTTTGCTTAGCTCATAAATACGCCGGTTGGCTGACGCTAGGGCCAAGGCGCCTTCACGTTCGGCAAGCTGGTATTTGTGCTCCCAGTCTGACTGGTGCTTTTTGGCCGCTGCCAGCTGGTTTTTGACTTCTGACATATTACCGTTCAAGGCTTTGTTACTGCGCTCTAGGCCTTCCATTATTTCTCGCAGCTTGGCGAGGCGGCGTTGTAACAGCTGACTCTCTTTCTGGCTGGCATGATGTGCGTTAACGCTGTGCTGGTGCTGTTGTTCGCTGTATTTAAGCTGGGATTCTCTTCTGGCAAGTTCTTTTTCTTGCTCTTTCGCTTGTAGGAACTTGGCCTCGAATGCTTCCTGCACTAGGTGCAGTTGCTGTAGAAGTAGCTGGTTTTCGTGTTCTACAGTTGAAAGGCTGGCTTCTGCTTCCTGCTGTGCTTCTCTATGCTGGCCTTCCAGGGATAATTTTTCAGCTTTCGTTTGTGCATGGGCAGCTTGCTCTTTTTGCAGCATTGCCTTTTGCTTTTCAGCAGCTTCACACTGTTTTAGAAGCTCCGTTTTTTGGGCCTGTAGATCTGTGAGCTGTTTTGCTTGGTCTTCATGGGTAGCGTTTAACGCCGTTAGCTGATGCGCTAGGGTAGATTTTTCAGCGTTAATCTTGGTAAGCGCCAGCTGCTCTTTTTTTTAGTGCGCTTTGGAGCTTTTCTCGCTCTGCGTTAACTTCTTTGATGATGGATTGGTCTTTTTGCTGAGCTTGCTTGAGAGCTGCATGCGCTATCTCAAGTTTCTGATGCGCTTTTTGGTGTGTTTCTAACTGGCGTTGCAGGTTTACCTTTTCGGAGGCGGCTTCTTTACCTGCCGTTATGTAACGCTCCAGTTCTTCTTGCACTAGATGCAGCTGCTCTAGCAACAGTTGATGCTCTTCACTGGCATTAGTAAGTACGATTTCCTGCGCTTTTTTTGCCGCCTGAAGCGTGGTGTGTTCTTTTTCTAGCGTAGCGTTTGATGCATTGAGTGCCGCGTGATCGGCCTGTTCTTTTTCCAGTTGGCGCTGAAGCGCTTCACGTTCGGCTTGAACATTATTGATAGCCGTTTGGTCTTTTTGCTGTGTTTGCAGCAGGTTAGTATGCTGCGTTTCCAACGCTTGGTACTCTTTTTTCAGTGCTTTATGCGCTTGTGCTAGCACTTGGCTGCTTTCACACTGCTGGAAAAGTGCCGTTAGTTCTGAATAAAGGTGATCAATTTCTTGTATTGGTGGAGTTGCTGGCTCACCAATGGGCAAGGTGCACGCTTCCAGCTGCGCCAGTAACAGTGGCAGTTCCTGGCTTTGATGAACCGCCAGGGTCGCCAGCATCCAATAGTAAGGGTTGGCTTCTGCTGGCGGGTATTGGCTATCTGACTGTTGGCCTTCAGGCAATTCAATCTGCTGCTGCCAGTGGTTCTCTAACGTGATGGCACTTTGTGACAGGTGTTGGCGGGCAGCATCGATATTGATGAGCACCACTCGCTTTCGGTTAGCCTTGAAGCACTCTATCATCGCCTTGGTGTGAGCTACCCATTGTGTCAGCACTTCTGTGGGTGCAGCTCCCTGCTCCATGGCGCTTACCAGCGTTTGTTGGGGGCTGGCGTACGCTAACAGTAACTTTCCTTCTGCAGGCATTTCGCTTATTGGGTCAACGCTATGTTGCTTTGACTCATTCGACGTTGGGATTACACAACCTAAGGCTTCCAGCAAAGGGGCCAGGCATTGCCAGTTGCTATAGGGGGTTGTGCCGAAAGTCACTGTCATTCAAGAAAGCTCCGTTTTTCACTTATCACGACGTAAAGAGAGTGGTTCAGACAAATGTTCTGGCATCTTTGAAGCGTGCACCTAGGGCATCCTTTTCTGAGACTCCAGGCTGTTTGTTGTCCACCAGCGGCCAGTCTATTGCTAACGTGGGGTCATCCCAGCGAATACAGTATTCATCGCCTGGGTTGTAATAATCGGTACATTTGTACTGGAACTCAGCTTCTTCACTGGTCACGTAGAAGGCGTGGGCAAAGCCTGGTGGCACCCAGAGTAATTGCTTGTTCTCTGCGCTCAGCATTGCGCCTACCCATTGGCCAAAGGTGGGGCTGCTTTTGCGTAAGTCTACCGCTACATCAAACACCTCCCCCCGAGTCACGCGCACTAATTTGCCCTGGGGCTTTTCAAGCTGGTAGTGCAAGCCGCGTAAAATGCCATGGCTGGAAAGGCTGTGGTTATCCTGAACGAAGGTATGGTTGCCGCAGTGCTGTTCAAATTCAGATTGGCGGAAAGTTTCCATAAAGAAGCCGCGTTCATCGCCGAACACTTGAGGGGTGAGCAAGACCACTTCTGGTATAGCGAGTTTTTCGTATTGCATAGCGGGTAGACCACCTAAATTAGCTGCGTTTTAATTGGCCACGGACACTCACGGAAAACACGGACAAGGTCAAAAGCAACAACCAATAAAGTCAAAAACCAATAAAGAATTTAAGGTTTTGTCCGTGCCGTCCGTGAGTGTCCGTGGCGAAACAGGTTTTCAGTGAGTGTCTGTGGCTAGATATTATCGTTTGGTTATCAAAAGGCGCTGTAGGTACTTGCCGTATTGAGTTTTCGAGAGTGGCTTTGCCAATTCGGTTAGACGTTCGTCGCTTATCCACTTCTGCTGCCAGGCGATCTCCTCAAGGCAGGCTATTTTGAGGCCTTGGCGGTGTTCAATGGTTTGCACGTATTGGCTGGCTTCTAGCAAACTGTCGTGGGTACCAGTATCTAGCCAGGCAAAGCCGCGGCCAAGGCGCTCCACGCGCAGGTCGCCACGTTCAAGGTAGGCGTTATTAACGCTGGTGATTTCCAGCTCGCCGCGCTCGGATGGTTTTACGTTTTTGGCAATTTCTACAACGTCGTTATCGTAGAAATAAAGGCCCGTTACTGCGTGCGCTGATTTCGGCTTGGCCGGTTTTTCTTCAATGGAAATCGCCTTGCCGTCTTCACAGAATTCCACTACGCCAAAGCGTTCAGGGTCTTTTACTAGGTAACCAAATACGGTGGCACCGCTGGGCTGTTTGTCAGCGCGTTTTAGCTGCTCAGAGAAGTGCTGACCGTGGAAGATGTTATCGCCCAGCACTAAGCACACGGGGCTGTCGCCAATAAATTCTTCACCAATAATAAAGGCTTGGGCTAGGCCATCGGGGCTTGGCTGTTCGGCATATTGCAGGTTGATGCCAAAGTCTTCCCCGCTACCCAGTAGGTTTTGGTATTGGGGTAAGTCTTCAGGGGTAGAGATAATGAGAATATCGCGGATACCCGCCAGCATCAGCACTGAAATCGGGTAGTAAATCATTGGCTTGTCGTACACCGGCAATAGCTGTTTTGACACGCCACGGGTAATGGGGTGTAGGCGAGTGCCTGAACCACCGGCGAGAATGATGCCCTTTCTCTGTGTTGATTGGCTCATATTGGCCCCCTTGCTGTGTTACAGAATATAAGTTTAGCCACGGCCCTTTGCGGAAAGCACGGACAAAACCTGTTTTGCCACGGACACTCACGGAAAACACGGACAAGGTCAAAAGCAACACCCCAATAACAAATAAAGGGTTTTGTCCGTATCGCCGGTGGCGAATAACGTTTTTTTTTAATTACTGAGATGTTCTTTCAGTGTCAGAGCTAATTGGCTTTGCCAGGTGGGCATGGTGATGCTTAGTGCGCTTTCTAATTTGCCTAGCGCCATGCGTGAGTTCAACGGGCGTTGGGCGGGCGTTGGGTATTCTGCCGTGGGGATGCCAGCGGTGCTTTCGGGGGTAATCGCGAGGGTTTCCCCTGCTTCACGGGCTTGGTTGAAAATTTCGCTGGCGAAGCCGTGCCAGCTGGTTTCTCCGCGTGGAGCAAGATGATAAACCCCTGACGGTATATTGATGGTCAGTGGTGAGCCTTGCGTGGTGAATGCCAGCGCAGTGACTTGAGCGATTAGCCGTGCTGGCGTAGGCGCGCCGATTTGATCATTAACGATGCTCAATGCATCCCGTTCACGGCCCAGGCGTAGCATGGTTTTCATAAAGTTGTTGCCACGGGCGGCGTATACCCAGCTGGTGCGAAAAATCAGGTGGCTGGCACCGCTGTTAACCACCACTTCATCCCCTTCTAGCTTGGTTTGGCCGTATACGCTTAACGGGCCAGTGGGGCTGTCTTCTTGCCAGGGGGGTTCGCCGTTGCCTGGGTAAACGTAGTCCGTTGAGTAGTGCACCAGGTGAATGCCCTGCTTCGCTGCATATTCCGCTAATTGCGCGGGTAGCTCGGCATTTAGGCGTTTAGCCTGCTGTGGCTCGCTTTCGGCTTTATCCACTGCTGTATAGGCCGCTGCATTGAGGATTAAGCCAGGCTGGTGTTTGGCAAGGTAAGCCTCTACTGCATCGGCGTTGGTTAAATCGAGCTCTTGGCGTGTCGGGGCCAGGATAGTACCGAACGGGGCAAATTGGCGCTGGAGTTCAAAGCCTACTTGGCCGTTACCGCCGGTGATTAAGATGTTCATGGTGAATCCTTTTCTGCCACGGACGCTCACGGAAAACACGGATATAAAAAATTAAACGACAATGCGTTTGATCAGTGCTTTAGGAAAGGTGAAATTAATGAGCAGGCCTACTGGTAAGTGAGTGGCACGTAGATAGTTAATGAGCTGAGGCTCAGCTGATGGAGGCAAGCTTTTTTTGCGCTTTCAACTCTAGAATAATTTTACCTTCAACCAACAGATCGAGCCGATGCTCTCCAACAAGACACTGCTTGTAGTAAATATTGACAGGCTTTTCGGCCTCAACATGCAGGCCTATGGACTGTAGTTCAATAAACAGTGCTTTCTGATAGATGCTTTCCAAGAAACCAGGCCCAAGCTGCTTGCTAACTTCGAAAACCGCCCCCCTGATTCGATATGTTAGTGCTTCTTCCGTGAGCATGTGCACCTCTTAATATTGGCCACGGACGCTCACTGAAAACACGGATAAGGTCAAAATCTAAATCTTGTTTTTATCCGTGCTTTCCGTGTCTTCCGTGTCTTCCGTGTCTTCCGTGGCTAAGACACTTTGGTTGGCCACGGACGCTCACTGAAAACACGGATAAGGTTTAATAAATGCAAAACCTATCTTTTTTTCATCCGTGTTTTCCGTGTATTCCGTGGCAAAACAGGGCGGTGTCTCTACAGGCTACCGAGGCGTTGGCCTTGGTAGCTGCCGTCTTGCACACGTTTCCACCAGGTTTCGTTGGCGAGGTACCACTGCACGGTTTTGCGTAGGCCGGTTTCGAAGGTTTCTTCTGGCGCCCAGCCGAGTTCGCGTTCAATTTTGCTGGCATCAATGGCGTAGCGTACGTCGTGGCCGGGGCGATCGGTCACGAAGGTGATGAGCTCACGGTACGACCGCTCTTGTGGCACTAGCTCTTGAAGCAGGTCGCACAGTGTTTCAACAACGGTAAGGTTGGCTTTTTCGTTATGCCCACCAATGTTGTAGGTTTCGCCGATTTCACCTTCTGTGGCTACTTTGATTAAGGCGCGGGCGTGGTCTTCTACATAGAGCCAATCGCGGATTTGCTGGCCATTGCCATATACCGGGAGTGGTTTACCGGCCAGGGCGTTGAGGATCATCAACGGGATCAGTTTTTCTGGGAAATGGTATGGCCCATAGTTGTTGGAGCAGTTGGTTACCAGTGTGGGCAGGCCGTAGGTACGCTGCCAGGCGCGCACTAAGTGATCAGAGCTGGCCTTGCTGGCGGAGTAAGGCGAGCTTGGCGCGTAGGGTGTCGTCTCGGTGAATAGGTCGTCGGTGCCTTCCAAATCGCCATACACTTCATCTGTACTGATGTGATGGAATCGAAATGCATCACGACGCTCACCTTCCAGGCTATTCCAGTAACTACGTGCCGCCTCTAGCAGTACTGTGGTGCCAACTACGTTGGTTTGGATAAACTCGGCGGGGCCATCAATGGAGCGGTCTACATGGCTCTCGGCAGCCAAGTGCATAACGACATCGGGTTGGTGCTGTTCAAACAGTTGTTGCATGGCGGGTGCATCGCAAATGTCGGCCTGCACAAAGGCATAACGCTCACTGGTTTCAACATTGACAAGCGATTCTAAATTCCCTGCATAGGTGAGCTTGTCTACATTCACCACACGGTGGGTAGAGTTTTGGATAAGCTCACGCACGACCGCTGAACCAATAAAGCCAGCGCCGCCGGTAATTAGGAAAGTTTTGTTCGCCATGTATTACATCCTTGAGTTTGCTATTCAGTTTGTTCAGCAGCGGTGTTGGAGCCGCCCTGCTCTTGCTTGAGTGCTTCTAGGTGACGTTGGGCGTTAGCTACTTGCTGTTGCCGCTTGGGGATGTCATCACGAATATGTTTACGGTAGATAGGCAGTAAATTTTGTTGGTTAGCGATTTTTAATGCTCTTTGCGCCTCCGCCAACTTGCTTTTTGCTTGCTGTAGGTGTTTGTCTGCTTCGGGAATGTTGCTGGGCAAACTGTCAAACCGCTTGGGCTTATGCGCTGCCTTGGGCTTAGTGACCTCTTTGCCACTATCAACGTCTGCGTGATAGGCCTTGATCGCTGCATTAATATCGTCATGCCAGTAGGCGCGGCCCTCTTTTAGATACAGCCCTGCTTGGCAGAGGTCTTTAAGAATGCCTTCCGAGTGGGAAACCATAATCAGTGAGGCTTTACCAATTCGCTCTTTAAATAAGGCTTGTGCTTTGGCTTTGAAAGCACGGTCGCCTACGGCGGTGGCTTCATCCGAGATATAAACATCAAAATCGAAGGAGAGGGAAAGCCCAAACGAAAGCCGTGCGCGCATCCCTGATGAATAGGTACGTACAGGCTCATCAAAGGCTTTGCCAATTTCGGCGAACTCTTCAACAAACTGGATGACCCGTTTTACTTCTTTTGAACCACTACCTTGTGTACGGGCGACGAACTTGACGTTTTGCCGCCCGGTCATGTTGTTTTGCATGCCGCCAGCCAGCCCCACCGGCCAGGAAACGCGGCTGCGGCGGATGACTTCGCCGCGTTCGGGTTTGTCCATCCCGGCGATCAGTTTGAGCAGCGTGGATTTACCCGCGCCGTTGGCACCAATCAGCCCCACGCTCACCCCCGTGGGGATCGTGAGGTTAATGTCTTTGAGCACCCAATCGCTGCCGTGGTGGTTGTGGTAGCGTTTGTAGAGGTTGTTTATTTCGATCATTTGGTAGTGGTTGCCGATGGTGTTTCGATGCGGTTTGGTGGCGTTTCAACATTCCGTGGCGTAAAGGGCCGCCGCGCGTAATTGCACGCTTTCGAGGTTGGCGATGTTCGTAGCGCGGCGTAAGCGGAGCGCACCCGCGAAGCACCCCGTTAGGCAGGGAAAACGCATGAAAAATTTCATACCGCGAGAATGTCCGCCAGGTAGGTCTCATCCAGCGCGGCTTTCTTCTGTTTCCGCCGGATTCCGCCTTTGAAACGCTTCTCCCCTTTCAGGTAATTCAAGGCGATATGACGAACCCTGGCGAGGTTTTCGGCTGCCTGTCCGCGGTGGATTTTACAGGCATCCTCGCGAAGAGCGACGTCCAGGGACCAGTGGAGCTTGTTCTCGACAAACCAATGCTGGCGAGCCGCTTCGGCGAGCTTCTTGGCGCTCAGATCGGCAGAGCTGATGTAGTAGCGGATCATCGGGGCTTCTGGCACCTCGTCACCTTCCAGGCGGAAACTCATTACCACGCCCACCGTTTTCAGGCCTGCCCATTCATAGCTAAGCTCCTGAAATTCTTCAGTAACCTCGCTGACAATATGGTATCGGGTCTCTTGCCGGCCACGGCTCTTCTCGTCCGTGACGTACGCATCCCCTTCAAAGTTGACCACCTTGGCCATGGGAAATGCGGCCTCGAAGGCGTCAGCCAAGGCCGGCTGGTTGCCCTTCACCGAGAGTAGGTAATCGGCGCCCTTCTGCAGGACCTGCGTGGCAATCTTCTTCTGGCAGCCCATGGCATCGATTGTTACCAGACAACCTTGCAGATTCAGCAGCTTGAGCAGCTCGGGAATCGCCGTGATCTCGTTGGACTTCTCCGCCGTCTTGACCTGACCCAGCACCACGCCATTCGCCGCACTGAAGGCGCTGACCATGTGTATCGCCCCTTTGCCTTTCCCTCGGCAGTACGATCCACGCAGCGTCTTACCATCGATGGCCACTATCGCGCCTTCCGTCACGTCATGGCAGGCCTTCATCCAGTCGGCAAACGCGCTTTGCAACTGCTCGGCATTCACCAGGGCCATGACCCTGGCCAAGGTGTCATGGCTGGGAACGCCAGCCTCAAAAATCGCCGTACTGACGGAGAAAATCGAGCTTCGCGTGGCCAAAGTCCTCGATTTCGTCCCAACCCTCGGCACCACAGATCACCGCACAGACCGTCAGGAACAGGATATCCGACAGCTGATGCTGCACTTTCCAAGCCTGGCGGAAGTCGGGAACGATTGATAAATGGTGCATAAGAGACGGTGTCAGCATCGGGCCATCCATGAGCAAAAACTACGAGATGACCACATTAGCTCCTACTGGTAAAGCGCCACGACGCCCGTCGTAGAGCGGTTTTTCATGCGTTTTCCCTGCCCCGTTAGGGGTGCTGGTGAGGCCAGTGAGGTTTGCTCGGTTACTGTGGCTTGATCGGGGCGGCTAGGGCCGCCCTTCGCGGGTGCCTCTTTCGCTCGTTGCTCTCGCTCTTTCGTTACGCCGCGCTACGGGGTGGTGGCTCGCTTGACTATTACGTTGTGCAACGGGGTTGCACGCTTTCGAGGTTGGCGGTGTTCGTAGCGCGGTGTAAGCGGAGCGCACCCGCGAAGCACCCCGTGAGGGGTGCCGGTGAGGCCAGTGAGATTTGCTTGATCACTGTGGCTTGATCGGGGCGGCTGGCGCCGCCCTTCGCGGGTGCCTCTTTCGCTCGTTGCTCTCGCTCTTTCGTTACGCCGCGCTACGGGGTGGCTCGCTTGACCATTACGTTGTGCAACGGGGTTGCACGCTTTCGAGGTTGGCGGTGTTTCGTAGCGCGGCGTAAGCGGAGCGCACCCGCGAAGCACCCCGTGAGGGGTGCCGATGAGGCCAATGAGCTTTGCTCGATCACTGTGGCTTGATCGGGGCGGCTGGCGCCGCCCTTCGCGCCGGGCCGCCGCTGCGGGTGCCTCTTTCGCTCGTGACCTCGCTCTTTCGTTACGCCGCGCTACGGGGTGTTTGCCGCCTTTCGAGGTGTTGCCGCCATTCGAGGTGTTGCCGCCTTTCGCGGTGTTGCCGCGCTTGATCGTTATGCAGTGAACTGGGGGGGTGGTTCTATTCACCATTCATCACTGTCACACCCTTTCCTTTTCGGGCGTACATCGCTTCCAGCTCTCGTTTGAGTGCGCTGCGGGCGGTTTGTTCGCCGTGCACCAGGTGGATGGTGTGGGGCCAGCGGCGCATGCGTTTGACGAAGTTGAGCAGGTCTTTCTGGTCGGCGTGGGCGGAGTAGCCGCTGATGGAGGTGACGCCTGCTTTGATGTCAAAGCGCTGGCCGTCTATCTCTACCCAACCGCCACGCGGGCCGTATTGCTGTATGGCGCGGCCTGGGGTGCCTGCGCCCTGGTAGCCGACGAACAGTACCTGGTGGCGTTCATCGCCCAGCATGGCTTTGAGGTAGTTCATGATGCGCCCGCCTGCGCACATGCCGCTGGCGGCGATGACCACCGCTGGGCGGCCTGTGCTGGCCAGGTAGCTGACCGTTCGCTCGTGGGCTTCGTGGCTGTCTACGGTGTAGAGGTTGGCGAAGTTGAGCGGGTGACGGCCACTGCGCAGGCGGCGTTGGGCTTCGTCGTCCCAGTAGGGTTTCAGCTCGCGGTATACCTGGGTAAAGCGGGCGGCGAGCGGTGAATCTACGATGATTTCTAGCGCATGCCACAGGCTTTTGGGTAAGCCGCGTTTGGCGTTGCGCTCGGCTTCATAAATGATGCCTTCAAGCTCGTAGAGCAGCTCCTGGGTTCGGCCAATGCTGAAGGCGGGCACCATCACCGTGCCGCCGTTAGTGAGCGCTTGCTCGATGGCCTGTTTCAGCGTGGCGCGGCGCTGGCGGCGGTCGGGGTGCTGGCGGTCGCCGTAGGTGCTTTCGAGTACTAGCTGTTCACAGCCGTAGGGAGATTTAGGTGCGGGGAGTAACGGTGCGTAGGGAGCGCCTAAATCGCCGCTGAATATCACCCGTTCCTTTTCACCATTGGGGTACTGGTGGGCGACTTCTACGTAGCTGGAACCGAGAATGTGCCCTGCCCGCTTGAGTTTTACCCGTGTGGTGATGCTGCCTTGTTCGGTTTTTTCAACCACGGTGTGCCATTTGCCGTAGGGCACGCTGACGATTTGGCTTTCTAGCTGCTGCTGGAAACGCTCGATGAGTTGGGCATTGCGGGTAAAGCCGATTTTTAGGGCGTCTTCAATCACCAGGGGCAGCAGTTTGGCCGAGGGAATGGAGCAGATGATTGGCCCTTTGAATCCGGCTGCCAGTAGATAAGGCAAGCGGCCTACGTGGTCGATGTGTACGTGGGTGATGACCAGCGCTTTGACGGTGCTGATGTCGAATTCAATTTGTAGCTGCTGGAAGGCGTCTTCTGTTGCGTCTTCGCCCTGGAATAGCCCGCAGTCGATTAGCAGTGAGTGTTCGCTATCGAGGGTGAGCTGGTGGCAGCTTCCAGTGACGCCTTTGGCTCCGCCGTGGTGGGTGATGTTGAGCATTGAATTCCTTTTCGTGCTTTCTTTCAGTGCTGTGGCGCGGCCGTCGCGGGCTGAAGCCCCCTCCCACAAGAGCTAATTCCACAAAGGCTCCCACAAGAGCTAGTTGCTTGGATGGGCTACCGGGCTTGCTGTGGGAGGCCAATTTATTGGGCGATTGCTTGAGCGGGCTAGGTGCGGTGGCTCAATCGGGGCGGCTAGCGCCCGCCCTCCGCGGGTGCCTCTTTCGCTCGTTGCTCTCGCTCTTTCGTTACGCCGCGCTACGGGTTTGGTGCCGCCATTCGAGGTGTTGACGCGGTTGCTCGTTATGGCGCGAAACGAGGATGGTGCCACGCCTCATAACGTTGGCGGTGTTCCCGTAGCGCGGTGTAAGCGGAGCGCACCCGCGAAGCACCCCGCTAAGGGTGCCGATTATGCCAACGGGGTTTGATTAATCGCCGTGGCTCAATCGGGGCGGCTGGTGCCGCCTCCGCGGGTGCCTCTTTCGCTCGTTGCTCTCGCTCTTTCGTTACGCCGCGCTACGGGTTTGGTGCCGCCATTCGAGGTGTTGACGCGATTGATCGTTATGACGCGATACGAGATCTCTGCAAGCTTCTTAACGTTGGCGGTGTTTACGTAGCGCGGCGTAAGCGATAGCGCACCCGCGAAGCACCCCGCTAAGGATGCCGATTATGCCAACGGGGTTTGATTAATCACCGTGGCTCAATCGGGGCGGCTGGTGCCGCCTCCGCGGGTGCCTCTTTCGCTCGTTGCTCTCGCTCTTTCGTTACGCCGCGCTACGGGGTGGCGACACCCTTCACCATTCACTACTCACTACTCACTACTCACCACTCACCACTCACCACTCACCAACAATCCTAATCTCGGTGGTCTTTGACGATCATGATGAGCATGCTGAGGATGAACGCGAGGAAGATGGTGATGATGGCGAAGACGCTGCTGTTGTAGAGGCGGTTGGGCTCTGTTGGGTATTCCGGCATGAGCGGGCTTTGTAGCACGCTGACCTGCTTGAGCTGGCGGGCGGCTTCTAAGCGGGTGTTTTCAAGTGCGGCCAGGGCGCTGGAGTAGGTTTCCTGGGCGAACTGGGCTTGCAGCTCTAGGGTTTCGTACTCGGCAGAGACGCGGTTGAGCGAGTTGCCGGTGGCTTGGGCTAGGCGGTCGCGCTGCTCTACGATTTGGTCACGCAGGGCTGCAATGCTGCGCTCTACTTGGCGTAGCTCGGCCGATTGCGAGCTTTGGAAGCTGGCCAGGGCGTTGCGCTGGGCTTGCAAGCGGGCAAGATCGCCTTCAAGCGTTGCCACGACTTGGTTGATGCTTTCTACCGTGGCGGTAGGTGATACCAAGCCGTATTCGTTCTGGAAGGCGAGCAGTTGAGCGCGGGTTTCTTCGAAACGCTCTTCTAAACGCACCATTTGCCGCTCTAGAAAACGTACTTGCTCATCAGCAAGGCGGTGGCCCATTTCGTTCATGTGGTTTTCGCCCGCTTCTAGCAGTAGCGATGCCATATCGTGGGCGAATTCCGGCGTGTAACCTTGAACATAGATATTCAATACGCCTGCATACTCATCCAACTCTACCTCTACCCGGCGCAGGTAGTATTCATGTAGATCTTCAATGGGTACGTTGGGGTCACGCAGCTTAGCGAAGAAGTCGCCGTGTTCGCTGTAGTGTTGGCGAATGCCTAACTGCTCGTCTAGCAGGCGGAGCATATCGACCGACAGTAAATGCTCACGCAGTAGCAGCAGGTCGGCAGTATTGCCCGCACCACTTCCCATAAGTGAAGAAAGGCTAAACTCAGGCGTTGCCACCTGCGGGCTTTCGAGCACCACGGTAGCTCGGGAAACATAACGCTCTTGCGCCCATACAAACCAGTAGAAGCTGACAAGGGCAATTGCCACTAATGCAAACGCCCAATGCGGCGACTTCTTAACAAAACGAGTGAACGATATAAACATTAATTATTTAGCCTTTAACCGGTCAACAAAGCGGAGATGCATAAGTAGCCCCAGCGCATTTAGCGAAAGTGTCACCAGCCAGAAATACGTCATACTGGTGCCATGAATAATTTTGTAATTCTCAAAAAAAACCCAACCGTAATGTTTCCAACCCATGAGGAATGGGGTTCAGCATTAGATACTCCAGCATCCAATGAGGAAGCTGATTCAAAGGAAATATGACGCCAGAGACAATTAACAAAGGAAGGGAGGTTATACGAATAATTTTGCCTACTTCAGGCACTAGCGTCGAAGCTACAGAAACGACTAGCCCCAACCCTATACCTAACCCCCATAACGCTAGCCAAGCTGATATTGCACGAACAGCATTATCGGGGAATAGCTCTAAACCAAGCAGCAAGCCGCCCGCAATAAAAATTAAAAATACAAAGGTACGCAGTGTTCCTTCCAAGAAATTGCGTACTACGACAGGGTCAACAGGATGCACTTGACGGTATGCAAACAGGGCGCTGTTACCTTCAATCGCCCCCATGCCCCGGAGCATGCCTTCGCGAACTAGGAAAAAGCCCATCATTCCGACAATCATCCAGGGAATGAAGGGGGCATTAGCAATCAAATTATCGCCGCTGATAAAACTGCGTATACCGACCATTACGGCAACAAGCGCAAAAGGCTCAAAAATCATCCAGAACCAGCCCATGCGGTCGCTCATGGTGCGAGAAATAGCTTCCCGCATAAACATGGCGTACCACACGCTGCGGGTGACTTGCCAAGGGGTGCGCGCCCCTTTTGGGGCGCTGTGTGTGTTGTTCATGAGGCTGTTTCTTTTGAGGTCAAGAACTTACATGAGGGGTTTATAAAAGTCTGTGGCGTGGACAGGGCTGCTTGCGCCGCCCTCCGCGGGTGCCTCTTTCGCTCGTTGCTCTCGCTCAGTCGTTACGCCGCGCTACGAGATACTACCTTCACCACTCACCACTCACCACTCACCACTCACCACTCACCACTCACCATTCACTATTTACCAACCACCCATCACAAATCCACTGCCACGCGGGTGGCTACAGCCACTTGGTAGAGGATTTGCGTGAGCGTAGCGGCTAGCTGCAGGTTGTGGGTGGGCGCTTCTGGCATGACGAGGATTTCATCACCTGGGCGCAGCGGAGTGTTGCGGGCGTTTTCCACCGCGCCGTTTTGGCGAACCAGCAGGATGTGGTCATCGTCGGCACGCTGGGTAAAGCCGCCAGCGCTTTCGATGTAGTCGATCACGCTCATGCCGGGGCGGTATACCGCCGCTTGCGGCACCAGTACTTCACCGCTGATCAGAATGGAGTCGCTGATTTCCGGAATGGTGATCACATCGCCATCTTGCAGGCGGATATCCGCAATGCGGTCGTTGTAGGCCACTACCAAGCGGCCGCTGGGCTCTAGCTCGCGGGCGCGCTGCACGAAGTTTTGAATCAGTTCGGCTTCTTGGGCACGAATTTGCGCTTCTTCGTTGGTGCTGGATTGGGCGCTGAGGTAGGTGGTTTCCAGGCGGCGCAGGCTCTCTTCCATGGATTGCTGTTGCTGCTGTTTCACGCTTTCACGCTGTAGCGAAATGCTTTCCACGGCGGTCATGTTTTCCGGCACGGGAATGGCATCCAGCAGTTCACTCAAGCGCGCATCGCGGGGTAACGCAAAGCGGGATGGGCCGTAGTAGCTGCCCTCTACTTCTACCACGATAGTTTCGCTGCGCTGATCGGCGCTGAACGCCACTTCATCGCCACTGCGAATGGTTTGAGTATAGAACTCGTTCAGCGGGAAGTACTGGGCCATGGGGCCATCGGAGCGGTCGCCGCGCAGCAGTACATGAGATACGCCGCTTCTGAGGCGGGCAAGCTCTACCAGTTCGGCACCGCTTAGCTGGTTACCCACTAGCTCGTAGCGGTGTTCACGGTGGACATCGCCCACTACGGCAATGGCCGGGCCGCGCTCTTCCACTACGATGGTGTCGCCATCCTGAAACTGCGGGCGCGCGATGCTGCCATTGATCAGGAAGTCGTAGAGATCCACCGTGGCGACGGTTTGGTCGTTGCGAATCACGCGGATTTGGCGATAGCTGCCCAGGTCTTGATCAATACCGCCTGCTTGGTCCAGGAAGTACAGCACGGAGTCGTTGGGAGTTCCTGCAAAGCGGCCGGGATTTTCTACGTAGCCGGTAACGAACACTGCCACGGGCTGCACGCCCTGTACGTTGGTGTATACCTGTACGTTTTCGGGGTACACCGAGGTAATCGCACCGCGCACGCGGCTATCGACCTGCTGGCTGTTTTGGCCTTCTACATTGAGCGGGCCAGAGCCGGGAATAAAGATGTTGCCTTGGGCATCCACCGGCAGCACGCGGTCAAACTCGAACGCGCCCCAGGCACGCACGGTAATTTGGTCGCCGGGTTTTACTTGGTAGTCGGCGTTTAGACCATCGCCCATCGCCCCGCGAAAGCCGCCGGTAAAGAGGTTGGCCCCAAAGGGGGGAAGCGCATCGGGGTTTTGCTGAGGCTGGTTCGCCACCGGGCCATAGGTGCCGCTACGCCAATCGGCACGGGGAGTGTCGTTCACTGGAGGCTCTACCCGCTGTTGGCTGGCCTGGTCTTCCGGCAGAATGGTATTGGGTAGGCTTATGCTCTGCGCCCAGCTAACGCTGCTGGCGGCACTGCCCAGCAAAGCCAGTGATAACACCGCTACCGGGCGCGTGAGGGAAAGCCGTTTCATTACGCGTTGCAAGCTCATTAATAGCGCCCTTGTGTGGTTCCTGGGGAGTGCGTCATTGGCGAGGTGAGCGACATCGCCCCTTGCTGGCTTTCTGGCAGCAGCATGCGCTGATTTACCCAACCGTTGGGGGTCGCGCAGGTCAGCGCGGTACGGGCAGCACCGCTACCCTGCTCGATGACCCGCAGTTTGCGGCACTCGCGACCACTGGCGGCCAAATAGGGCGCATCGGCCACGATCTCGACGTTATCGCCCCAGGGGCTTTGTACTAGGTTGAGCACGGCACCGGCAGGCGCTTGTGCGAGAAAGCCGTTGAGGTTTTCATCTTGCAGCGGCTTGGCGGTGTCGTTACCAAGCACGTACTGGACCTGCTGCTGGTTGCCGCTCGGGTAGGTAGCGCAGCCGCTAACGACGGCAACGCTCAAGGCGGCCAACAGCATGCGAGCTGGCCGCGCTATGAAAATGAGGGAGTTTGACATGGTGATTTCCAATAAAAAGGCACGCTACCGCCCAGGGATTGTAACGGGCGCATTCCCTTGCCCTATGCTGTGCGGATGAAATGTAATTAACCTGCGCCATTAAAAAGCACCCTGCATTGTAAGGGATTAACCGCTGGGGCTCTACGTTGACAAGGCTTTTACAGAAAATTAACTCTGTTTAGCATGCCGTGCATTAGGCGGCGTACAATAAAAAAATCGGCTCGCGTCCAAAATCCATGAACGTGACGGGGAGCAGCACCCCAACCTCACGTCAGCGAGATGAATTTTCTAGTTTTTAAGATCGAGTAGGAGGGGGAGTCGCCTCCCCCGTCCTCTCACACCACCGGGCAAACGGATCCGTACCACGGCGGTTCCTGTCCCCCATTATCGGGCTGAGCTTCGTTCCGCTGAATTCGCTCGCCTGTGTGCTCTGAGCGCTTCGACAGTCTTTGGGCTTCCGGCCCGCCATACAGTTATCGAGAGCCCTCCGGGGAGGCTTCTGCTCGTACACATCAGAGAGTGGTCAACTATCCACTCGTGACAGGTTCAGCCCTTCAGCTCTTGGTTAGAGAGCCTAATATGGCCTCTGCTGACTCCTGTTCGCCAT